>NZ_JBIATN010000032.1:0-118856 GCF_042891825.1 Streptomyces sp. NPDC001852 | reverse complement strand
CAAGCTTCGAATCCTGCTGATCGATCGACTCTCCAGACCGCGGCATGGTCCCCTCGGGGTTGACATCGAGACCCGCATATTAGAGGGGTGCCGACGGGCAAGGTCCGCAACGACAACCTGCGGGCCGCGGTTGCCCGCGTACTTGGCCTGTCCCGGTCTCGGGTGGAGAACGAACGCTGGACCGCCTTCCGCTCGCACTACGGGATCGCCGCCGCCTATTGCCACCCCGGACTGGAGGGCGGTCAAGTCGGGCTCATACAGCAATAACTTGGCTGGGCGTCGAGTAGTGGCCAAGGTGTGGGCCTTTTGAGCCCGCTCGGTCCCAGAGCGGGCAGGCCACCGGCCAAAGCCGCTCCACCGACCTTGTTGTCTGGTCAGAGCTGCTCGGTGAGGCGTACGGGGATCTCGGCGACGGCCATGTGCCGGGGGCAGGTGATGATGTAGCCGGCGGTGTTGCCGATGCTCTGGAAGAAGCGGAGCAATCTGGTGACAGAGACGAGAACGTTAGGTTTCTGTGGCGCATGAGGATGGTGAAGATCGACCGGCCGGAAGTATGATCAGCCGCTTTGTTCGATGCCACCCCCCCAGCATCTTCATCACAGGAGACATGAGTGTCCTCTGCCCACAGAGGCGGGAAACACCGTCGCCGAGGCTGGATAGCCGTACCCGCCGCTGCCACCACGCTGCTCCTCGGCGGCGCCGGTGCGCTCATCATGGCGCCCGCCAACGCAGCGCCACTGCCGACGGACATCGGCGTCAAGGGCCACAGCAGCGTAGGCAAGTCGCAGCTCACCGCCCGCGTGCACGGCGCACTCACCGCGCCAGCCGCCAACACCCCCGCGAACCTGCGACCCGCGGCGAGCACTGGCTCGCCGTCTGGCACCACCATCAGTCCGCAGCCGCAGCCGTCGGCCTCCGGCACTGCCGATGCGCAGATCATCGGCGGCACGACCACCAGCATCTCCACAGCCCCGTGGATGGTGCAGCTGTGGTACTACGACGACAAGGGCACCGCCGACACCAGTGACGACGTCGGCTTCTTCTGCGGCGGCACCGTCGTGTCGCCCACGAAGATCCTCACCGCCGCCCACTGCGTCTCAGGCTACGACTGGCACAACAACGGCTCCATCGTCTACGGCACCGACCAGTTGCCGACCACCGACTCGTCGACCAACACCACCGACCTCCATGGCGGCACGGTGACGGGCGTGTGGCGGCAGTGGAACCATGCTTCGTTCAAGATCACCTCGAACGGCGCCGCCGTCAACGACGTCGCCGTGCTGACGCTGCCCAACCCGATCAGCGCCAAGCCGCTGCCCATCACCACCTCCGACGACACCACGTCGTACAAGGCGGGCACCCAGGCGCAGATCTATGGCTGGGGGCGCACCAGCTCCACCAGCCAGGACATCTCGCAGACCCTTCGCAAGGCCACCGTGCCGGTGAACGGCGACTCGACCTGCTCGGGTTACTACGGCAGCGACTTCGTGGCGGGTGCCATGACCTGCGTCGGTGCGTCGGCCAGCGGCTCCGACAGCGGCACGGTCGCCGCCTGCAACGGCGACTCCGGCGGCCCGCTGGTCGTCGGCGGGCGCGTCGTCGGTGTCGTGTCGTGGGGCGTGCAGGACTGTGTGAGCCAGGGCTCGTACAGCGTCTTCACCAAGCTGAGCACGTACGTCGGGGCAGCCGAACCGCGCATCGATGACACCGACCTGAGCGGTGACGGGCGCGCTGACATGTTCGCGATCGCCTCCAACGGCCAGGGCTACGAGTACGACTCGCGTGGCAAGTCCTTCGGGTCCCGCGTGTCGCTCGGCGACTGGAGCGGGGTCAACCTGGTGCGCCAGGCCGACCTGGACCGTGACGGCTACGCCGACCTGCTGGTACGCACCACCGACGGCACCCTGTACTGGCAGCACTACAACCTGTCCACCGGCAACACCGACGTCTCCAAGCTCGGGTCCGGCTGGAACAGCATGAAGGTCATGCTCGTGCCCGGCGACGTCACCGGTGACGGCCACCAGGACCTGCTGACCGTGGACTCCAGCGGCAACTTCTGGCTCTATCCGGGCACCGGCCACGGCAACTTCGGCTCGCGCGTCAAGCTCGGCTACGGCTGGAACATGTACGGCGCCAACGTCTTCGGCAAGGGTGACTTCACCGGCGACGGCAAGCTCGACCTGCTCGCCCAGGACTCCTCCGGCAACCTGTGGCTGTACAAGGGCACCGGCAACCCGTCAGCCCCGCTCGCGTCCCGCGTGAAGATCGGATACGGCTTCCACTACACCGCGTACGTGATGAACGGGGACATGACCGGCAACGGCCACTCCGACCTGATCGCCCGTGACAGCAGCGGCAACCTGTGGCTGTACGAAGGCACGGGCGACGTCTCGCACCCGCTGGCCTCACGAGTCAAGATCGGATACGGCTACAACGGCTACCGGCTGAGCTGACCGGCCCTCCGACAGGAGGTCAAGCCCACACCTGGACGACGGGCCCGCGTGCATCCTCACCAGAGCGTATGCGGGCCCGTTCGGCTGAAGGCTTGTCGGCCGCCTTCCCCGCTGCTTCTGCCCGAGCCTTCCGAACGGAGGCGTCGAGGCCGGCGGCGACCTCTTGCTGTCGCTCGTCGTCGCAGTGACGGTAGATCAGCGCCACCTTCTCGGAAGAATGACTGCTGCGGACCATCGTGCCCTTGAGGGCTCGATACACCAAGAGGCCCCGCCGTTCAGAGCGGGGCCTCTTGGGCGGACTCAGTCGCCCACCTTGATGCTCAGGCTGGAGGTCGGACGACGCCGGCCCCCACGGTCCCGAGATCGCGCCTTGGCGGCCGGCAAATCCAGAGCAGGAAAGTCGCCCGACGAGCGCCGCTTTGGTCACATTCGCCGTGCGCTTCTACCCGCCAGCAGTTCGGCAGCAGCCCCGGTGAGCAGAGCGAGACCCGGACCGAGAACGACCACGTTGATGAACGATGGTCCCTGCGTCCAGGCCCATGCGCAGCCGATCGCGAAGGCCACAGTCACTGCGATCCGTCCCGCAGCTCTTCTTCGTCCTGCACGCCGACTAGCACCCGGATACTCCACCTTGTCTGAGCCGCGCATACAATCGTGGTGACGCTTCGGTGCAGGTCATGGACTATGAGCTCGTCCCTGGGATCCGGGTGGCGCCCTGTTGAAAGAGGTCGTGTGCCCGTACATGCAGGTGACCGGCCAGGGGGTATGCGAGCGGTGCCGCGGGCAGGAGCGTGGTGAGTTCGTACCGGCTCTTCTGCGCGACGCGGCATGACGCCGTGTTGTCCACTTGGTGCAGGAGCTCAAGGCGCGTCAGTCCGTCACCGGCGAAGGTGGTGAAGGCCCAGTCCGTCAGCGCTTGCAGTGCCCGGGGAGCCACACCCCGGCCGCGCGCATGTCCGGCGGTCCAGTAGCCGACCTCGGCCGACGAGGTGCCCGGGGTGACGTTCTTGAGGACCACGTGGCCCGCCAACCGCCCCTCAGTCCCCGGAGATTGGGCCTCCAGGACGGCGAATCCGAAGCGGTTACCCGTCTCCCAACCCCGTTGCTGGTCGTGAACCCACCGTGCGGCGTTGGCCTCGTCGTTCACGGCTGCTCTCGTCCACCGGCGCAGGGCGTCATCCCGGTACAGCTCGGCCAGGTCGGCAGTGTCCGCCGGGCTCCAGGGGCGCAGTATGAGAGATGGGGCTGACAGCGTGGCGTCTGCCTCCAGCCGTGCAGCGTTCTTGTCCATCGGCCGAGAGTATGTGGCCGTCGCGACTGTCGGCGCCTCGTCTGACCGCCTGGCGGGGCTGGGAGGCTGCGGCGTCATCGATCCCCACGCATGCGCAGCGCTGCGACGGACCAGCCGATCAGCGGGTTCAGGTCTCCCGGGGCCGGCCAGCCGTTGATCCGCGCGAGCAGTTGAAAGTACCGGTCCCAGCGCGGATCGCTCGCGGCTTCCAGGCGGTGCAGCAACCACCGGTGCAGTTCGGCGTCGTCGGGGCGGCCGTAGGCGAGAGCACACCGGGCGGTGAGCTCGGCGACGACAGGATCGGCCTGCGGCGAAGCCGGGCTGATGCCGCATGCCACGGCTTCTCCCACGACATCGCGGGCGATGGCGACCATATCCGGGCGGGGTCGCGCGCCGTCGGGCAGGTCGGACACGTGATTTTTGGCCAGGCGCCGCACACTGGCGCGGAAGTCCGTGTCCAGGGACAGCTCAGCCAGCTCTACCCATGCCCTGACCTGCTCGTCTGTGGGGCTGTCGGGGAGCTCGGGCGTCATGGTGCGCCTGGCTGCGACATAGTAGGCGCCGCCGTGGGGGCCTTCGAAGACGGTGTCGAGGAAGTCGTCGATCAGGCGGCGGCGTTCGACTTCGGAGAGTGTGGCCAGTTGGTGCATGAGTTCCATCTCCTCGGGGGTGGGCTCGCGTTGGGCGGCGGCCGTCAGCACCGCCCGTCGCAGGCGCAGGGTGCTGATCTGTACGTCCAGCGCGGCAGCGTGCTCCGCGGCGACTTCGCTGAGCGTGAGTTCCTGGTCCACGACCCGCCGGATGATGTCGAGGCCAAGTCCCAGTTCGCGCAGTGTCCGCACAAAGGCCAGACGGGCGACGGCATCCGGGGCGTAGCGGCGGTAGCGGGCGCGGGTGCGGTCGGCCGGGGCCACGATGCCGTGATCGGAGTAGAACCGGATGGTCTTGACTGTCAGCCCAGTGCGCTGGGCCAGTTCGCCGATCGAGTAGAGCGTGTCGCCGTCCATGTCCCCCACCTTGACGTCTCCCCCTGCGGGAGACTCAAGCCCATCCGCCCGCCAACGGCCGATTGGCTCTGTCCATGAGAACGGGTTTTGGCTCAAGTTCTGGAGCCAGAACCCGAGAATGGACAGCCCGCTGTGTGCACTTAGCGGGCCGCCCGCCAGCAAGCGGGCTGCGTCCGAGGAGGGGAGTCGCTCATCTCCCAACGGGAGGCGCGGGGGTGAACCGTGCCGGAGTAGGGCGGCGCAGCCCGATCGCGGTGACGGCCGTGGCGGTCCGTCACCCACCCAAGCCTGATCGACGACCTCGCCGCCGGCCACTACCCCGCCCTGGGCTGAAATCCCCGGAACGGGGACCGCGAGACAGTGGCGCGAGCTGGCGCATCGTCAAATTCGTTCGCCAGTACACCGCGACCAGCAGCGCCCGGTCCTCCCGGGGCCTGGAGCAGGCTGGAGCGTGCAGGAGGAGGAGCTGCTGTCCTGGCGCCTGGTCCCGCGCGAGGAGATCACCGGCCACTTCCCCGGCGCCCTCGGCCACCGGGTCCTGACCGCCCTGGACGTCCTCGCGGACGGCACCGGCCCGGCGGAGCTGGAGAACGGTCACCGGGTGGCGTGACCGCTCCCGGTCGCACTGGCGACGACCGGGGCTGCCTCCGCCCGTGGCGAAGAGCCTGCTGTCTGGCGAAACGTCGACCGGTGCTGTGGCGACCAGCGTTTTGGCGACACTCCCAGCGTGAGACGGCCGGGCGGCGGTGCTGGCAGGACGCATAGTGGGGCGAGGAGCGTGCGGCGGTGGCGGCCGCGAGGACCGCATTGGGAGCGCGTGTGACGACACCTGAGATCGAATACCAGGCGCTGTTCGCCGCGGTCCCGACTCCGTGCGCGGTGCTGGGTCCCGACCTGGTGATCGCCGATGTCAACCTGGCGTATCTGGCGGTGACCGGGGGGCGCGGGAGGAACTGCTGGGGCGGTATTTCTTCGACGCCTTCCCCGAGGACCCGGCCGACCCGGATGCCGAGGGGGTACGGAATCTGAGCGCCTCCTTCCACCGGGTCCTGCACATCAAAGAGCCGGACACCATGGCCGTGCAGAAGTACGACATCCCCGTGCCGGGCCGGCCGGGCGAGTTCGAGGAGCGGTGGTGGTCGCCCATCAACGTCCCTGTGCTCGGACCGAACGGGCAGGTGGCATGGGTCATCCACCGCGTGGAGGATGTCACCGAGTTCGTGCTCGCCCACCCCGCCCGCCCAAAGACGGCAGGGGCGCTCACCGAGCGGGAGGCGATGGAGGCCGAACTGTACGCGCGGGCCCGCGACCTGCAGCGGCTGAACGAGGAACTGCGCCGGGCCCACGCCCGCGAGCGTCAGGTCGCCGTCACCCTTCAGGAGGCCATGCTCCAGTCCCCGGACCTGGCCCGACACCCGGACATCGCGGTGCGCTACCTGCCCGCCGCCGGGTCGCTGAACATCTGCGGCGACTGGTACGACGTGGTTGACCTGCCCGACGGGTTGTTCGCCGTCGCGGTCGGCGACGTCGTCGGCCACGGTCTGGACGCCGCCGCCGTCATGGGCATGCTCCGCAGCGCGCTGTCCGCCGCCGTCCGCGCGCTTCGCGAGCCCGCCCCGGCGATGGGCGTGCTGGGCCTGTACGCGCGCTCGGTGGAAGGAGCGCTGGCCACCACCGCGGTCAAAGCCGTCATCAACACCCACCGCCGCCACATCGCCTACAGCAACGCCGGCCACCCCCCACCGGTCCTCGTCCACCCCGACGGCACCTTCGACCTGCTCGACCAGGCCACCGATCCACCACTGGGAACCCGCCCCACCCACGTTCCCCGCCCCCAGGCCGCCCTGCCCTACACTCCCGGCGACACCCTCGTCCTCTACACCAACGGACTCATCGAACGCCGCGGCGAGGACATCGATGCCGGCCTTGACCGGCTCACCGACACCCTCACCCGCAACGCCCGCCTCGGACCCGAACACCTGGCCGACGCGCTGCTCGCCCACCTCGGCGTCGCCAGCGGCCGGCGCGACGACATCGCCTTGGTCGTCATCCGCTTCTTGATGTAGTGCCCTGATGACCGGCCTGCCCGCTCCCACCAGGTGGCCGGGCCGGCGGGCGGTTCCGCCGGTACTCGTCCGCACCACCATCTCGCAGACAGTGCCACGTTCAGCCGTCACCGACAGCTCTCGGAGCGGCCACTTCTTCCGTTGTGCTGGCGCGCAGTGCGGTGTGGCGACGCGCCGGGTGGACCGTGCGGACGGCGCGGCCGCTGCGGTGCAGGGCTGCCCCTGGCGATCAGGATCACGGCAATGACTGCTGCGGCTGCCAGCATGCCGGCTTCGTCCTGATCGGACATCTGTCGGGGCTTTCGTGGGGGTGGAGCGGGAGAGGGGCCGGTAGGACGTTCCATACCGGCCCCCTCCTCCTTGCCGCTGGTCGGTTTGCTTTGACGTCACCCGGGGGCTTGCGGTGGGACGGTGGGGAGTGCTCCTGCCGCAGGGGGCCGGATGGGGAAGTCGCAGTCGAAGGTTGATCTGTACGCCGCGATACGCCGTGACCACCGCGGTGGCTGACCCGGCGGGCTTTGCAGCGCAAGTACAACGTGACCTATTGCTCTGACCACATGGGTTGGCCGGGTCTGTGGTCGAGGCAGTTGGATGTCCCGTGACATCCGATCCGACCGCGCGGGGGTTTGGTGGCAGAGCCTGTCCGTGTGCGCAGGTTGACCGACCAGGAGGGGCAGAAACTGCAGCAGATCGTGCGCCGGGGCAGCACCAGTTCGGTGCGGTTCCGGCGCGCGATGAGGCTGCTGGCCTCGGCCGGCGGGAACCGGGTCCCGGTGATCGCCCAGCTGGTGCAGGCCGACGAGGTAGCCGTGATCACGGTGGACATGGTTTTCTGACCCTGCTCAACGGCCAGGTGCAGCTTGGTGGTCAGACCGCCGCGCGAGCGGCCGAGCCCGTGGTCGTCCGGCTCGACGGTGACACCGCCGGGGCGGCTCGGCCTGCAGGTCCCCCTTTCCCGCGCTCTTGCGGCGTCCTGGTGGCCTCGGCACACGGTGGAGGCCAAGCTGCGCAAGCATGGCCTCAGCGGGCTGGCCGGCCGCAACACCGCCCGCCTCGCGCTGGCCACTGACCTCCCAGCCGCAGTCCTGTCCGAAGTCACCGGAACGAGCGTGCACAACGCCACGCGCTGGTCCCGCTTCGTCAAACGCGACTGGGCCGACTACATCGTCACCCGGCGCGAGACAGGCCTGTCCTAAGCGCCACCGAATGCATCGGCCAGGGACGGCGCGGCTGCGGCTACTTTCCAGCCAGGCCGAGGTTGGCGCCGTCTCGGAGGTCCGGGAATCCCTGGGCGAGGACGGCCGCCGGCTCCAAGCACGCCCGGCGAGTGGCAGCCTCCGCCGGGTTCGTCGCGCAGCTCAGCTCCTGATACTTGCCGGCGGCCTTCTGGATCTTCTCCGAGACCGAACGCAGGGTGGCGAAGCCCTCCTGGCCACTGATCTGCGTCAGGACAAACGACGCATCCTCGCCCGTCGCCTTCGCCGCGGCGCCGCACTCCTGCGTGAACATCTTGGCCGACGCCGTTGAGCAGGGCGAACTTCCACCAGAGCCGAATCGCTCTTCGTGCACGGAAAGCCTCGACTCCACAGCGGACTTGACCTTGTCGGCCAGCGCCGCCTTCTCGGACACCGGATCCGCCGACTTGGATGGGGAGGCACTCGCCGAAGGAGATGACTCCGGACCCGCCTCGTCGCCGGAACCAGTGCAAGCCGAAAGCAGCGCGACAGCTGCCGTGACCCCGCTGGTCATCAACCACAGCTGTTTCCGGTTCACGCGTTCATACCCCCACATCGGTTCTTGAGCGCGTCACCTTAACCCGCGCCGATCAAGCCCCGTCAAGGTCACGGCGACCACGGCCGCCCACGCAGGTCCCCGCAGGCAGGAGGGCGCGCAAACCAGGCAGCAGGAGCGGAATGGCGCACCTCTGGAACAACACTCTGCACCAGTACCTGGCTCAGTCAGGGCAGCAGCGTCGGCGAGGTGCCATGCCGCAGTCTGGCAGTCGTGTCGGGGCTGTCGAGTCTCGCCCTCGGCGTCACCACGGTCGCCGCCGTCGGCCCGCAGCCGCTCGTCCTGCTCACCGCTGGGTCGTTCGTGTCCGTCACGCCGCGGGGCGGCCGTTCCAGTTGCTGAGCGCCGCGGCGCCCCGCAGCAGCTCCAGGGCCTTGCCGATCTCGTGGATCCTGTGACGGCCCACCCGTCGCGGGAAGAGATCAAGACTTGTGACCGCGCCCCGGCCGCGGGCTTCGAGAGAGCCAGAGGTCCCGGTCGCCCGCGATCAGCACGCGCCCGTCCGTGAGGGTTGCCGCCGCGGTCGGGGGGTCCTCGCTGCAGCCGAGGCCGCCGCGTTGCCAGCCCGTGGTCGTCCCGTCGCCGACCCAGACGGAACCGCACAGCACTGTGCGGGTGCTCGGCTCCGACTTGGGCCGGGGGCCGAGCCGACCAGCACCGGATGGCCCGTGGAGTCGACGGTCGCGGCAGTGATCTTGCCGGTGCCCATTGCCGAACTGTCCGTCCGCGTCCAGTGGGTGCCGTCCTGGCTGGTGAGAACCAGCGGGAGGGAGTCGTAGAAGGCGCAGGACTTCGCGTAGCCACCCACGGCGAACCAGTGGCCCGAGGCGTACAGGACGCTGTGCACCTGTGTGCCCGGTGGCATCCCGGTGATGTCGCCGGACGTCCAGTGCACGCCGCCGTCCGCGCTGCGCCAGAACGGGATCGTGCCCGCGCAGTGGAAGTCGTAGGCGTTGGTCGCCGCCGCACCGAAGACGACGACCTCCGTGCCGTTGACGCCGAAGTCACCCACGGGCGTGGGCGGTTGGCAGCCGTCGATCGTCGGCAGCGGCACGCGACGCACCGTCTTGCCCTCGTCGTCGGACGCGAACACGTACGGAGACTCCACCTGGTCGACGGTCTGGCCGCCACCGATCAGCAGTCGCGAGCCGACCTTCACCGCGGCGTTCACCGAGGCGTCGTCCGCGGTCTCCTGCTCGGGGTGGGTGTTGAACGTCAGCGGCAGCGCGGCAAGCCGGGACTCCTCGCCGTTCGGCGCCCGGCGGGTCACAGAGGCGCCGACACCGATCAACGAACCGTCGTCCCACGGCACCACCACGTCGCCCAGCAGGCCGCCACCGGGCCAGCTGCTGCGCATGGAGTACGGCACGTCGGATTCGTCGTCGACGCCCGGCTTCGGGGTGATCGAGAGCTTCGTACAGCCCTCGGAACCAGTCAGTTGACGTTCGCATAGTGGTACCCGTTGGCGAACGTCCCCTCTCCCAGGGCACCGACGGGTAGCCCACCGCGCCCGCGTACTTCTTGAACCCGAGCTTTGTCGCGCTCGTCTCTCCCGCGCCGGTGTCGCCCGCTCTGATCTTGCCGCAGCCGCCCAGTGAAGCCGGGGTGATGTGGCGTCGGCGTCGCGGGCGCGTGGCGCAGTGGCGACGCGCGCTACTGCACGCCGCTTCCGACGCATGGGGGCGGGTCACGGCAGGTATATGGCCGGTCGTTCAGCAGACCGCCGCAGCGAGCACGGCCTGGTTGATCGCCAGGCATCTCGTGGACCACCGGCTGCCCTTCTTCGCACCGGTCGCCGCCGTCGTCGCACTCAACGCCGCGCGCGGCGAGCGGGGCGTCAACGCGGTGCGGCTCCTCCTCGGAGTCGTCGTGGGCATCCTCGCCGCGGACGCGGCGGTGGCCGTGCTGCACCACGGGTACGGGGCGCTGGCGGCCGCCACCTTCGCGGCCATGCTGGTCGCGCTCGCACTGGGCGGCGAACGGATTGTGATCGCCCAGGCAGCCGTCAGCGCCATCCTCGCGGTGACCGTGGGAGGCGCAGCGGGGCCGCAACGCCTGACCGACGCGCTGATCGGAGCAGGCGTGGCACTGCTTTTCAGCCAGCTCGTCTTTCCGGCCGAGCCCGTGCTGCTGCTGCGCGGTGCGGAGGCGGCGGCTCTGACGGACCTCACCGACCTCCTGCGCCACACCGCTCAAGCACTCGAGCGCAACGATCAAACACTCAACGACCCGGTGGCCCAGCACCTGCCCACCAGCCGCGACACGCTGTCCGACCTTGCACACGCACGCCTCCGAAGCAGCGCAATCGCTCGTCACACACCCCTTTGGTGGGGGCGCGGCTCAACCGTCCTGCGGGAATGCCGCGACGCGGGACGGCTCGACCTGCTGGGCATGAGCTGCCTCATGCTCGCGCGCATCGCCACCGCCCATCGCGTCGGCGACAGCAGACAACTGGCCAAGCCGGCCCCGGCCGTGCGCGAACTCGCCGACATCCTGGAGACACTCGCCCGTGCGCCGCAACATCACGACACCCGGCAAAGGGCGGCCCAGCGCGCGCTCGACCTGATACGCCGCCACGAGGCGTCGGACACCACGAGGGACCCGCGCCCGACCGCGCTCCACATGGCCGTGCAGATGACAGCCACCGACGTCATTGCCTTCGCCGGCGTCGACGCGGCCACAGCCGTGGACGCTGCGCGACAGGCCCGGACCACCCCCGACCAGTCACCCGACCTGCAAGTCCGCGCCCCGCCCTCGACCCCCTGACCCGCCTTCGCCGAAGACGCCCCGGTCCAGGGCGATGATCAGGACCGCAGATCCACGACGACCTTGACGTCATCGCCGCCCTTGTGCAGACCATCAGAGAACCGGCTCATCGGCACTCTCCGGGTGATGACCCGCTCAAGCCAGCCTCGATCGGCCTTCGCCAGGGCATCGGCGGCCTGCTGATAGTGGCGACGGTTCGCGTTAACCTGACCGAACACCACCGTGTTCTCCAGCACCAGCTCCTTGTTCACCACATCCACTCCGACCTCCGCAGTACGTCGGCCGGAAGAGATACCGGTCAGGCAGATGACGGCATCAGGCGCCACGATCTTCGTCAGAGCGAACACCAGCGCTCCGGCACCGGTGCATTCGATGACCCCGTCAGGCACCACGTCGACGTCCCTGACGTCACCGGTGTGAAGGGTGGCGCCCAGGTCGGCGACCAGCTGAGCCTTTGGACCGCGGTCACTGAGATCCAGGACATGGGTTTGCAGGCCCCGCTGCACTGCCAGGAGAGCTGCGAACAGGCCGATCGGCCCGGCTCCGGTCACCAGCGCCACCCGGGGCCGCCACGAGGCCCGGCTGAAAATGCGTTCCGTCTGCTCCCATGCCTTGGCCAGCACCGAGGCAGGTTCCAGCAGGACCCCGCAGTCGCCGAGCTGCGGATCGAGCCGGACTGCGTACTCCGGCTCAACCCGCCACCGCTGGGATCCGAACCCGTCCCGCTCCTTGATCCCTCGCTCGGTGTACTGACCGTTGCGGCAAAAGTCCCACTCCCCGTGCGAGCACGGGGGGGCGCGGCACCGGGTCGGGACGCCGCACGATGCCCACGCCCAGATCGCCCGGCGCGAAGCCACTTCCCGCGGGTGCCTCCATCACCTCGCCCAGTGACTCATGCCCGATCACCAGGCGATCCTGGCCCGGTGCGGGCGAGCCGTAGCCGCCCTCCACGATGTCGACGTCGGTCCGCGCAGATGCCGAGCAGCCGCCCTTCCACGAGCAGTGCCCCCTGCGCTGGGTCGGGTTCGCTGACGTCGCTGATCGCCACCTGGCCGGGTTCGCCGGGAACAACGGTGATCGCCTTCACCCCATGCCCTCCTCACGTTCCTGGATCGATGCCCCACCGCGTCTGGCGCGTCTGCCCCGGCTCCA
Organism: Streptomyces sp. NPDC001852; assembly: GCF_042891825.1. Taxonomy (NCBI): domain Bacteria; kingdom Bacillati; phylum Actinomycetota; class Actinomycetes; order Kitasatosporales; family Streptomycetaceae; genus Streptomyces; species Streptomyces sp. NPDC001852. The sequence continues at coordinate 106,330 of NZ_JBIATN010000032.1, read as the reverse complement.
GGGTGATCAGCCCCTCCTTGGAGTTGAACGCGTCCGGCGCACAGGTCATCGGCTCCACACCCAGGCCGGTACGCCGCCTGTCCGCTTCAGGCAGTGTGTCGCCGGTGAAGATCTCCACATAGGGATAGGCGTCACCGACCCACAGAGTGACAGCTGGTCCCTCGCCGTGCACGAGCCGGACCCGTGCCCTGCCATCGACGTCGCGCCGCTGCTGCGTATACGCCACGTCGATATGCCGGTCACCAAGCGGCTGTTGCTCCCGCAGGTCGTACGGCGTGCCGTCGACCGGGCACCGACCTGCGGGGATGCCGGCGTCGTCCGCTGGCAGGTACACAGCACCGGGCACCTGACAGCCCGCGGTGTCCATCTTCGGCGTCTCGACGCTCAGATAGGGGTGCGCCCCGGTGGCGTAAGGGCAAGCCGTCCCACTCCGGTTGGTCACCGTCGTACACACCGTGAGCCCGTCCGTATCCAGGGTGTACTGAAGACGGCAGTCCAGGACCCAGTCCCACTGAGGTCGAGCTGGAACGCCTTGCCCGCCCAGGTGTACGTGCCCCCGCGGATACGGTTGGGCCAGGGAATCATGGAATGGCCGCGAGCGCCCGTGCACATCTCCTCCAGCCCGTATCCGTCGAGGATCCGGCGTTCCCCCACGCTGTACCGCCGCAGGCCCGCGCCGACCTTCGCGATCACGACAAGCTGCTCGCCATGACGAATCTCGTACTGGTTGCCGGACGGAGCTGCCACGTTCGCTCTCCGTATCGTCTGGGTATCGTCTGGCTCACCATTTTTCGGCGATGCGCTGCCAGCATCTGTCCTGGTGCCGACCTTCGCCGACGTCGGTTCATCGTGCGCCGAGCACTCCCTGCTCCCTATCCTCCGCCGCATCCACGTAGCCCGCTTGCCGTGACGTTGGCCCCAGCTGACAGCCGTACACGGCTCCTCCAAACGGATCCCCCGAAGCGCCCAACGCTCGGCGTCGTGGTTCCCTGCAGTAAGGAAAGACCTGTCCGTCTGCAGCTCAGCGTCCCGCGTACCGGTGGGCGAACAACGAATCGTGGGGTCTTCCTCCAAGCGTTCATGGAGGAGTACCGGGATCACGTCGTGCGAGTGCTCACCGTGCTGCCGCTCAAAACCTGACACCACTCACCACCTCGCGCCCAGAGGAACAGATATGACAGGACCCCTCGCTGTCCTCTTCGACATCGACGAAACCCTGGTCCACACCGGAGGTGCGGGAACACGCAGTTGGGCCTGGGCGTTCGATCAGCTGCACGGCGTACCCGCAGACATCGGAAAACACACGTCGGCGGGCGAGACCGACCCGCAGGTGGGACGGGAAACATTCCGGGCGGTGCTGGGTCGTGAGCCCAGTCACGAAGAGATGATGCGGCTCTACAGCGCCTACCTGTGGCACCTGTCCGAGGAAATCTGGTCCTCCGAGACCTATCGAGTCCTGGACGGTGCCGAGGCAACCTTGCGCCGGCTCGGACGAGCGGGCGCCATCCTGGGCGTGGTCTCCGGCGCCATGGAAGGCGCAGCGAGACTCAAAATGGAACCGGGCAAACTGGGCCGCTACTTCGTCTTCGGCGCCTACGGGTCGGACTCCCCCGACCGGGAAGAGGTGACGCGCCTGGCCGTTGCGAAGGCCGCACGACTTCATGGCCGCGCCCTCGCCAGAACCGAGGTGTACGTCGTCGGAGACACTCCACGTGACATCGAAGCCGCGCACGCGGCGGACGCCACCGCCATCGGAATCGCCAGCGGGCACTACACCGCACAGCAGCTCCGCGCCGCGAAAGCCGACTATGTGCTGGAGTCACTGAAGGAGTCGTTCCCCGGCCTGTGACCCGTGCAATGTCGGCGAGAACCTCGTTCGTGCGGGCTGTCGATAGCGAGGCTGGGGCCAGCAGCCGACGGGTCCGTTGCAGTCCGGCGTCTCGGGCTCCGCGTCGAAGGGATGGGCGGTCACATCCGCGCGGACGGCCAGCACGTAGTCGATTCCGCGGTCCGTCAGGGCGGCCCGCAGGTGTGCGTTGGTGCCGTAGGCGTCGGCCACCACGACCGGCGGCCTCATGCCCCAGACGGCCAGAGTGTCGAGTATGTCCAGGGCCAGCCGCCACTTCTCGCTGTGCGTGACCTCGGGCGGGATGCGGGCGGCAGTCCTGCGGTCGTTGTCCGCTTCCCGTTCCTGAGGCAGGAACAGCCGCCACTGCAGCGGGCAGGAGGCGATGTCGGTCGCAGCGTGGACGCTGACCGCGACCTGGCAGTTGGCGCGTTTGCCCAGGGCCCTGCAGTACTTCGGGGCCACGGCGACCGACATTCTTCCGTCCTTGGGCACCGACACGTCGTCGATCACCCAGGCCGTCGGGGCGATGAGCGGCAGCATCCGTTCGCAGATCCGACGCTGCACCGGCACGGGATCCCAGGTGGACTGGATTGCGAACTGCTGGAGGCTCTGCTCGTTGCCGTCCGGCAGCCGAGCGGCCATGGCCTGGATCGACTTGCGGCGGCCGTCCAGCATCAGTCCCCGCAGGTAGCAGTCGCCCTTGGCCCGCTGGTCCTTGCGCGGCACCGAGGCGAACACGTCAGCCACGTACAACGTCAACCTGGCCCGTACACGCTTCACTTCGCGTGCATCCACACATCCAACGTGCCCAAAAACAGCCCGAACCGGAAGACCTAACGGAGTCCTACTAGTGCTCTGACCGGGGAGGTTGGCCGGAGTAGTGGTTCCGGGGGTTGGATGTCCGCAGACGTCCGTGCGGCCGCTGGGGGTGTGGTGGCTGAGCCTGTTCGCGTGCGCAGACTGACCGACCATGAGGGGAAGAAGCTGCTGCAGAACGTGCGCCGGGGCAGCACCGGTTCGGTGCGCTACCGGCGGGCGATGATGCTGTTGGCCTCGGCCGGCGGTAACCGGGTCCCGGTGATCGCCGTCACCTCATGCGACGCATCCACCGCTTCCGCGTACCCTCAGCTCCGTGCCCCGTCATCCGAAGAAGCCTCGTCGGCTGGTTGCCGACGCGCGCGTGTACCTGTGGACGCTGCGCCACAGCCACAGCGTGGTGGACGGCAACCGGTCCTGCTGCGAGACCCTGACGCTGTACCCGCAGCCGGCCGGCACTGGCGGCCCACTGCGCATCGTCTTCACCGAGGGCCCGGGCCGGTTTGTCCCGGGTGGGGCTCCTCTGGGCTCCGGAGACGTGGGATACGTCCGGGGTGCCACCCTGAACCTTCACGAACCAGGCGCCGTCCGAGCTCTGCTCGACGCGGCCTCGGCCCGCGGGTGGCAGCCAGAGGCGCGGCGAGCGGTGGAGTTCGACGGCTGGTCCCTGCTGGAGGCGGCAGCCTCCGCGCGGGCCGGGGCCGCCGGCCCCGCGGACCCGAAAGATTGACACCGATGACTTCGCTGGCCCGCGCGATGATCCTGCGGGCCCTGGCTTCGCCCCTCCCGATCGCCCTGGGTGACAGGCGACTGCGCCCACGACCGAGACCGCTCTCGTCTTGCTCGAGGACGCCCGCCGCCGCGGCGAGCTGTGCGGGCCGCTGGACTTGATCCCCGAAGTCCACCACCGGATCGGGAGCGGCGAGGCCGTCATCCCTGGCGCGCTCCTGTCCTACAGGCGGGGCACCGCCGACGGCGAAAGCGGGTCGATCTCCGGGCGTTCGTGGAAGTCGACCGGGCCACTATGGGCCCCGAACGCCTCGCCGCCCGCATACGAGCGCCCCCACCGCTACGTACCCGCGGTCCCGGGACGCCGGCCGACCCTCCAGGAGTCAGGCCTGGAGGCGTGGCGGCGGCGCTACCCGCTGTTCCCCGCGTCCTGTTCGTCCTGGACGGCACCGGAGCGGCCGGTGTCGACTCGGTGAAGGCGCCCGGCCGTGCGTAGGAACGCGGCGAGCTGGGTCGCCGGCTGCGCCGGTGCCGCCACCGGGGTGCTCACTCTCCCTGTGCGGGAGTTGTGCCAGGTGTGATGGTGAGTTGAGTGACCGCTGCGATCAGCTGACGTTGAATGTGCGCGGTCAGTGACGGGCCCTTGACCGCGTCGACGATGTCCTGGGCGAGGCGGTGCAGCTTGGTGTTCGTGTGCTGGGAGACCATGACCAGGACGGTCCAGGCTTCCTCGGGGGTCAGGTTGAAGGAGGCCATCAGCACTCCGCGGGCGAGGTCGATGACCGGCCGGGTCTCCATGGCCCGGCGCAGTTGGATGACCTCGGTGCGAGCGTCCGGTCCGGCATCGTCGGTCAAGGTGTCTTCGGCGTCATGAGTCATGGCGATGGCAGGGGGAGTCGGAGGGGAACAGGGGCAGTGTGCCGGTGAGCGTCAGCAGTCTCGTCACAGCCGGACTGGACTGCCGGACGGTGACGGTCTTGCCGTCGTGCAGTGCATGTTGCCGCAGGCGCAGCAACATGTTGAGGCCGGAGCAGTCGCAGAACTGCACGCCACCCAGGTCAAGGTCCACGCCGGTCAGTGACAGGGCAAGGGCGTCCTGCAGGACAGGGCCAAGCCATGCACTGCTGTCAAGGTCCATCTCCCCGGCCACCCGGGTGAGCAGCCGCTCGCCCTCGGAGTACGTCTCGGCCTGAAGGGACGGTTGCGGGTGGTGCCCGGTCAGCCCCGCCACGGCTCGGGTGGGGCCAGCTGAACCCGCCCCGAGCCGTCCTGTCCCTGCGGGTTCAGGCATGGCCGCCGCTCCCCTCACCTTGTGCGCTCCCGGTCCATCTTCGGCACCGCCCTTCATACCCGTCAAGGGTTACATGAAAAGACTTTCGCCCTTTTGTTTTCGTGAACCTTCTCTCCTATCCTGGGGCGCATGGGTGGAGTGCCGGAGTCACACACAGGCTGGACCTTCTTGACCAATCACGCACGCGTGCTGGCGGCGATCGCCGACGATCCCCACACGCGCATCCGCGACCTCGCCGCGCATTGCCGGCTCACCGAGCGCGCCGTACAGAAGATCATCGCGGACCTGGAGGAAGCGGGCTATCTGTCGCGCATCCGGCACGGGCGCTCCAACACCTACCGCATCGCATCCGATGTCCCGTTGCGGCACCCGGTCGAAGCCGAAGCCGGAGTGACGGTGGCCACCCTGCTGTCCATGCTCGCCAGCCACGACGCACAACGGGGCAGCCGCCTGGAGTCGCCACAGACTGCGGTCTCAGCCACCGGAGGGCCCACGCACGAGGGCGAGAGGTAACCGCCCTTCAAGACGAAGCCGGTAAGCGGTTCGGGGGCCCGGGGAGGGGACGTTGCTCGCGGGGAGAGCCGGTGGAATTCGACCTCACCGTCGACGCCGCGGGTGTCCGCGCTCGAGCGGCAACTCCTTATCTCCCTGTCCAATGGCGAGCCCGAGCCAGCGACCGGGATCCCGGTGCGGCCACGCTTGCATGCTTCCAGTCAGCTGGCTCAGGCAGTTGATCGGCTCGGGCACCGCCGCCCCCTCGAGAGCGGCCCGCAGATACGGCAACAGGTCAATGACGAGCGGCTCGCCCCAGCGTGCCGTAAGAAGCCGTTATCAAAGCGATCTTGCTGCTAGAGGAGCGGACAGGCGTGCGGGTCCTGCTCCCGTTCGGATGATCACGGACTGGCCGGCGCATGAAGGAAGGGCCTCCTGCGTAGCTCGGAGATGTCGAGTCAACAAGCACCCAGGAGACCCAGGTGTCACAGTCTTCCGCGCCCGTCGCGTCGGTGTCCAACTCCGGTGTGTCGCGGTGCCATTGCCTCGCTCACCGGTTCGGTAGCGCCGCCGCCCACGGAGGCCGTGAGCGCCGCTACCCCAGCGGTCTGACCGACGCCGAGTGGGCGGTGGTCCGCGACGCGCTGCCGATGCCGCGCTGGCTTCAGGGACGGGGCGGCCGACCGGAGTCCTGCTGCCACCGCGTGATGGTCGACGCCGTGCTCTACCTGGTCAACGGCGGCATCAAGTGGCGTGCGATGCCGGTCGATTTCCCCGGCTGGGTGGCCGTCTACCGCTTCTTCCGCCACTACCTCACACAGGGCCTGCTGACCGAGCTGCACGACCGGCTGCGCCGGCAGGTGCGCGTGGAGGAGGGCCGTGACCCGAAGCCGTCAGCCGGGATCATCGACTCCCAGTCGGTCAAGCCCGACGCCGTGGTCGGTGCAGAATCGCGCGGCTTCGACGGCAGAAAGAAGATCAATGGGCGCAAGCGCCACCTGGTGGTCGACTGTCTCGGGCTGCTGCTGGCCGTACTGGTGACCGCCGCCTCGACCACCGACCGCGACGCCGCGCACGCTATGCAGCCGCCGCTGCGCGCCCGGTACTTCCGCTTGAAGTTGATCTGGGCCGACAACTCCTACAGCGGGGCGCTGGTGGAATGGGGCCGGCGCCGCACTACGGCTGGTGCTGCAGGTGGTCAAGCGCGCGGAGAACACGGTGGGCTTCGCGGTGCTACCGCGCCGCTGGGTGGTGGAGCGGACCAACGGATGGCTGATGCGCACCCGTCGCCTGGCGCGCGACTACGAGCGCACCACCCCGGCCGCAGAAACGATGATCTACTGGTCGATGACCGCGCTCATGACCCGCCGCCTGGCCGCACGGCGCTGAACCGGCCGTCCGGCTCCTTGACCAGCCAGCCCCGCTCGGCCACCCGCCGGGCCTTGGCTCGCACCCCCTCCACCCCGGCAGCCGACGTCTCCCAGCCCAAGCGGGCGGCGATCTGCCGGCAGTTCAGCGGCCCGGTCCCCTCCTGCACCGCCGCCTCCAGGGCCCCGATGATCCGCTGACAGTCCGAGGCGAGGACGGTCGTCTCAAGTCCCGGCCGCCAATCGGGCGCGATCGTGCCGGGCGCCGCGGCCGCGGTCCGACCCCTGCTGTCCGGCGGCGAACCGTCCGCCCCGCGGGCCTCGGCCAGCGCCGCCGCGAACTCCTCCCGCGCGATCACCGCGCGCTCGCAGGCCCGCTCGGCCTCGGCGAGCGCGGCCGCAGCGCGCTCCGCCGCCTCGCGGCACTTCTCCAGGCGCTGACGCGCGGACAGCTCCCGCTCCTCCAGCAGCCTCATGGGCGACGGCATCCAGCCCTCCGACAATGCGGTGACACGACACCGCCATCCCTGCCGCCCACCCGCCGAGAACATGCCTGACCTGCGGAAACAAAGTCACCCACGAAATGCGTTCTGTGGGCAAAGGCGCAGGGGCCGGCCGGCCCACCGCCGCACTTGTCTGCGGCTGGCACGCGCCTGCTCCCCGTCGGCGACCAGAGCGGTGATTGGGCCGCTGTACTCGCTCCAGATCGCGGTACCCCGGCCCCATGCAGAGCAGCCGCCCGTCATGAATGGCGTTTACTGCGGGAGCTTCCGGGAGCCCTCCGGCGTCTTCAGAACGTCTTTAGACGCAGGCGGCGCTGAAGCGGGTCGCAGTGGCTCATGCCGATGCGGGGTGGATCATGAGGCATGGCATGCGACGAGGACCGCGGATGGGGGCAGACAGCCGTCGCCGGGTTGCACATCCGAGCGGACGGTGGGACCGGGATGCAGCTGCTGGGCTGGGAAGGTGTCCTGCCCCTGTCCGTGGTCCAAGCGGTGATGCCCCCACCGGCATCCGGCTGGCTGCCCCCCTCTGCGTCTGCACCGACGTTCGTCGAAGCGGTGTGATCACAGATCTGAGTCCGGCTGCAGCTGGTGGCCGCACAGACCACCTGCCGATCGCGCCGTGCATCCGGCCCACGACGAGGCCGTGAGCAGATGAGCACTTCCCTAGCCTCGGCCATGACCCGCGGAAGGCAGCCTCAGTGCCAGCAGGCGACGTCGTCGGGGTAGCGTTCGGCGAGGAGGCTGGCGAGGAGTTCGTCGCACAGCACCGGCAGGGGTTCGCGGGCGAGCGCGGCGGCGACCAGGACGGCGGCGCCGCCGGTCTCGGTGCGCAAGAAGGCACGCAGCGGGGGACCTCCGCTGCTGCACAGCGTCTGACCGGTGTAGGCCTCTGGTTCACGGGACATGGGTCAGATTCTCGTTCGCGGCGTGGCTGACCAGCCTGCGGTGGGCGGAGAGCGGTGTGACGGCTGTGGGGCGCTTCGCAGTCAGGCGGGCTCGTGGGTCATGGCAGCAGGGCACCGGCCAGGTTCGTGCGAGCCCCGTCGGCTGTGTCCAGGTGCTGGAGCACATGGCCCGGCATCCACGCGTGCGTCACGCGCCCCGAGCTTGGCGCACGCCGGCGTCGGGAGACGTCGCGAAGGTCTGCAGGTGGTCGATGGCTGACTGCAACGCGTCTTTCAGCGGAGTGATGTCCCGCGCGACCTGGGCGAGGAGCATGCCGCCCTGGAAGGCGGCAAGGAGCAGATTGGCCAGTGGCGTGGGATCTGCCTCAGCGCTGATGCGGCCGAGTTGCTGCATGCGCTCGATTCCCTCGCGGAAGATCCCCCTCCACTGGTCGAAGGCACTGGCGACCTCGTCGTGCACGTCGAGGTCCGTCTTGATGATCTCGCTTGCCAGGGAGCCGAGGGTGCAGCCCTCCTGGTAGGCGCGCTGGTAGCCGACGTAGAAATCCGCCCACGCCCGGAGCGCGTCGAGAGTTTCGAAGCCGGCGAATCGCTCATCGCGGTGGAAGGTGAGGACGCCTCTGACGGTCAAGGACGCAGGTCCGGCGCCGGCATCGAGCGATCACGAACCGAGGAAGATCGGACTTAACGTCCACTGAGGCCTTGCCGGAGAAGCAGCCGAAGCAGCACACGCTGAGTGTCGCCATGACTTCCTGCCGAAGCTCCGGGCCGAGAGGGACGGAAGAGTCGCGGACGGAGACCGCCGGGAGGAACATCGAGTCACGGAGGCAGGGTGGTGGCTATGGGGACACCGTCGACGCATTTCAGCGAGAGCCCTGAGGATCCGTTCGCCCTCGGGCGTGGTGCTTCCGCTGCGCTCGACGATCACGGCACGGTGGTCGCCTGGAGCACACGTGCGGAGGAGCTGCTGGGCTATACGGCCGAGGATGTGATCGGACGGGCGTGGCAGACCCTCCTGGTCGATGCCCGTGACTTGCCTGTCGCGCGGTCCATCGTCGTAGACGCCGTGAAGGCGGGGGGATGGTTCGGTGTGCTGCCCGTCCGGCACCGGGACGGGCGCCGTGTGGAGATGGGTTTCCGGGCCCGTGCGGTCACCCGGGAGGGGGGCGGTCAGGAGTGGCTTCTGGTCGGCGCTCCTGCCGCCGATGTCATTGCCTGGCAGCGGGACCGTGCGCTGCTGGACGGCTTGTACCGCCGGTCCCCGATCGGTCTGGTCACTTACGGCCCGGACAGGAAAGTGATCCGGGTCAACCGTGCGGTCGAAAAGGCGAGTGGCGTCCCGGCCGAGGCGCCGGTGGGCCACCGCCCCCGCGAGTTCCTGGTCGACGAGGACGCGGGTCCGGCAGATGAACGGGTCCGGCACGTCCTGGAGACCGGTGAGCCGTTGATCTTCACAGAGCAGTCCGCTCGGGCACGCCACGATCCGGGGCGGGAGCGGATCGTGTCCGTCTCGGCGTTCCGGATGGAAGACGCCTCGGGCCGGGTTCTCGGCGTGGCCGAGACGATCGAGGACGTGACCGAGCGCCACCGGGCGCAACGCAGGCTCGCCCTGCTGAACGAGGCGGGCGCCCGCATCGGAACCTCGCTGGACGTGGCACAGACCGCTCGGGAACTGGCCGAGGTGGCCGTCCACGGCCTGGCCGACTACTGCTCGGTCGACCTCCTCAAACCCGTGACGTACGGTGACGATCCCGTGCCCGGTGTGACAGGTTCGCTGATCCGGGCTGCCCTCATACCACCAGAACGCCGCGTTCCGTTCCAGGAAGGCGATGTCGTCCCGCTGCTTCCAGAATCTCTGCAGGCGCGGTGCCTGGCCGAGCGTCGTCCGATTCTCGAGAAGCACTTGTCCCTCCGCCCCGAGTGGTACGCAATGGACCGCCGGCGCGTCGAGATCGCCATGGGGCTCGGAGTTCATTCGTTGATCGCGGTACCCCTCGTCGCACGCGGCTGGGTCCTGGGCGTGGTGAGCCTGTGGCGGTCGGGCAATTCGGAACCTTTTGAACGTGAGGATGCTGCAGTGGCCGATGAGTTCTCCTCGCGTGCCGCCGTCTGCATCGACAACGCGCGCCGCTTCACGCAACAGCAGAGCGCCGCTCTCACTCTTCAGCGCAGCCTGCTGCCGAAGACAGGGTCCGACCTGCCGGCTGTGGAGGTGGCTTGCCGGTACCTCCCAGCCAGCGGCGAACCGGGCATCGGCGGTGACTGGTTCGACGTGATCCCGCTGTCAGGCGCCCGGGTCGCCCTCGTCGTGGGCGACGTGGTCGGGCACGGCATTCACGCAGCGGCCTCGATGGGCCGACTACGCGCCGCCGTGCGTACCCTGGCGAGCCTCGACCTAGAACCCGACGAGGTGGTGGCGCGGCTGGACGATCTGGTCAGTCTGCTGGCCACCGAGATAGAGGCGAACGCTGACGGCAACCAGTGGGCGATCGAGCAGATGCTCGGAGCCACCTGCCTGTACGCGGTCTACGATCCGGTCTCCCAGCACTGCCTCTTGGCACGCGCCGGCCATCCGGCGCCGGCGGTGTCCACCCCGGATGGCGAGGTGACTGTGCTCGATCTGCCCGCCGGTCCGCCGCTGGGCCTGGGCGGACTGCCGTTCGAAACATACGATCTGGAGCTCCCCGAGGGCAGCCTGCTCGCGCTCTACAGCAACGGCCTGCTGGAGGCACGCAATGGCGACATTGACACCGCGCTGGAGACCTTGCGCGCATGTCTCACCCGCGCCAGAGAACCGGTGGACCAGACCTGCCACGCCGTGGTCGATGCGCTGCTGCCCAAGGACCACCTTCCCACTGACGACATCGCGCTGCTCATCGCACGCACCCGGGTGCTCCGGCCAGAGAATGTCGCCTCATGGCAGCTGCCCTTGGAAGCGACCGCTGCCGCCCGCGCCAGAGAGCTGACCACGGCGAAACTGACCGAATGGGGGCTGGCCGATCTGGCCTTCACCACCGAGCTGGTTGCCAGCGAACTCGTCACCAACACCTACCGGTACGCAGCTGGCCCCGTCACCTTGCGTCTCATCCGTACGCACTGTCTGATCTGCGAGGTGTCCGACACCAGCCACACGTCCCCCCACCTCCGACGAGCCCTCAGTACGGATGAGGGCGGACGCGGGCTCTTCCTGGTCGCGCAGCTCACGGAGCGGTGGGGCACCCGTTACACCCATGACGGCAAGACAGTCTGGACGGAGCAGCCTCTTCCGCTTGCCTGACCTGCGGCCTCCGCAACATCAGCCGATTGCTTGGGTGTCGGCCATCTACGCCCGTCCGCCGCGCGCGCCGAGCGATCCGGCGGGAACATGAACGCGCCCGGCCACCGGATGGCGGGTGGTGGACATGGAGATCAACCCTGCGGCGGTCGTTCTCCCTCCCGCGCGACGCCTCGGTGGCCGGGGAGGTGCGGCTGCACCGCATGATCCGCCGCGGCGCCGTCTATGGTCCTCCGCTGCCCGATGGCGTGCTGGAGGACGACGGAGCGGACCGCGGCCTGATGTTCGCGTTCATAGGCGCCCACCTGGGCCGGCAGTTCCAGTTCGTCCAGTCGGAGTGGATGAACGACAGCGGCTTCTTCGGTGCCGGCAACGCGAAGAACCCCCGTCGTCGGATCCGCGGACGGAGAGACGGGCTACACCATTCCCCGTCGGCCGGTGCGGCGTCGCCTCGCCCCGCTGCCCCGATTCGTCGTCACCCGGGGAGGCCAGTACTGCTTCCTGCCGAGCCTGAGCGCCCTGCGCTGGCTCGGGGACCTGAGCGACTGACAGCGTGGGAAGCACCATGGACGCCCTGCATCTCGTCCTCAACGCAGTCACGGTCATCTTCATCGGGGCCACCATGTTCGCCGCCGGTCTGCGAGCCACCGTCCCGGCCCTGCGCAGCGTCTTCGCCGATATTCCGCTTCTGCTCCTGGCGCTGATCGCCAACATGGTGGTCATCCCGCTGCTCGGCTGGGGCCTCGGCGCGCTGCTCGGCCTCTCCTCGGCTTCCTTCATCGCGCTCATCCTGATCGCCTCGTCCCCGGGCGGCCTCTTCGGGGCGAAGCTGGCGACCGTGCAGCAGGGTGACGTCGGCGCGCTGGTGCGGACGGTGGCGCCCCTGCAACTCGTCCCGTTCGCCATCGGCCTGCTCCTGCGCCGCTACGCCGAATCCACCGGACGGTCGTGGCACCCCACGGCGGCCGCGGTCTCCAACATCACGTTCCTGGTCGTGCTGGCGGCCATGCGGCTGGGCAACTGGCGGGACGTCGTCGATCTCTTCGGTTCACTTGCCCTGCTTGCTGGGTTCCTGCTCGCGGTTTTCGCTGGCGTACGGCGACGTGCGCTTCGTGCACGGCCGCGGAGTTCACCAGGAGCGTGGCGAGGTTGGTCATGACTGGGGGCGTCCTCGATTCGTGTCAGTGGGTACGCGGCGGCATAGAGCCACAGCCGGGGCGTGCCCCGCGCAGGCTCCGGGGGCGGATGACGTCGCTCGGGGCGACGCCGGTGCGCGGCACAGAGTGGATGTGCGGTCCGGCTGACCGGCCGGTTGGGTTGGTGTCCTCGTCGCGGGCCAGCCACATGCGCAGCAGGTGGCGTCTGTGCTCCGGTGCGTCGAAGTCCTCGTACGCCGAGCGGGCGTGCAGCACCACGTGGTTGTCGAGCAGCAGCAGATCACCGGGCCGGAGATCCAGTTCGAGCTGGACGGCGGGTGAGGCGGCCGTCGTCTCGATGAGGTCGTACAGCTCCCGGTCGGCGGCCCGGGCGCCATCCGGACCATTGTCGCGGGCACTGTGTGCGGCGTTGGCCAAGCGGGCGCGGTCGTAGCGCATGCTGGGTCTGTCGCCGTGCCGGGTGACAAGCGGAGAGGCCAGGTACGCCTCCTCACCGGGCGCCCGTTCCTCCTGACGGTCGAAGAGGTGGCTGCGGTACAGGCGTCCGGCGAGGTCCGGGCGGGTGTCGAGCACGGCGTTGTGTACGGCGGCCGCACTCGCCAGCAGCGTACGGCCGTCCGAGCGGGCTGGTCGCAGGCACAGCAGGCCGAGCAGGTCACACTCGGCGGTATGGAATGGTAGCGCCGCCCGGGTCAGGGGCATGGGCGAAGCCGGCCCGTTCGGCACCGGGCCGGTGTCCCGGATGTGGCAGAGGATGCGGCCGTCGGCGGTCTGCGGGACGGGCCTGCCGAGGTACTGGCCGATGCCGCGCAGCACAGTGCTCGCATCCGCCTCGCCGAGCAGATCTGCCGGCACGCTCCGGAGCAGGACGAAGCCCGGTCCGTGGGCCAGTGCCGCCGCCGCGCGTTCGAGCTCGGTGGCCAGCGTGGGCAGCGGGAAGTCGGCGACGGTCGTCCGCAGCAGGGTGGCGCCGCGCCCGCGGGCGGTGTGCACAGCCGTACGCAGTTCCTGACAGTGCTCGGCGAACAGCCGCACCATCCAGTCGTCACGATCTGCCACATCGGGGCCGTACCACAGGGCGGGACTCGTGAACGGTCTGGTCGGCGCCGTCCTCGTATCCGGGGTTTCGGCCATGGTCGCCTCCGCGAGGTCTGTGAGCCGAGCAGCTTCTTTCTGCGGTGTGGCGGTCAGGCGGCACGGCTGCCGGTCGCCACACGGTCGCGTTGAACGGGGATGCTACGAATCACTCGTCTCCCATGCTTGACGCACAGGGACGGGAAACTTAACTTTTGGGGACCCTGCCGCCCTGGAGCGTGCCCATGAGGCCCCTTGTCCGCACCGCCGCGCTGAACGGCTACGTCGAGCTGAGCCGTTCCCTCGGTCTCGATCCCCGTGCCCTGATGAAGAGCGTCGGCCTGGACACCGCGGACCTGGCCGTGCAGGACCGGTGGATCTCCGGCACTGCGGTCGTCAGACTGCTGGAGCTGTCGGCCGTTGCCTCGGGGCGCGAGGACTTCGGTCTGCTCCTGGCGGAGCTGCGGCGCTTCTCCAATCTCGGTCCCATCAGCCTGCTCGTCCGTGAAGAGCCTGATGTACGCAGCGCGTTGGCACTGCTGATCCGCCATCAGCACACGTACAACGAGGTTCTGCACGCCCGGCTCTCGGAGGGCAACGGGGTGGCCACGCTCAAGGTGGATCTCCGGCTCGGGGAGTCGCAGCCGGCCCGGCAGGGCACGGAGCTCGCCGTGGGCGCGTTCCACCGCGTGCTGTGCGGCTTCCTAGGCCCGCACTGGCGCCCGTCATCGGTCTGCTTCGCGCACGCGGCGCCACGGCACACCACCGGCCACCGCCGCCTGTTCGGGCCTGTGGTGGAGTTCGACCGCGACTTCAACGGCATCGTCTGCTATGCCGAGGACCTGGACGCCCCCAACGCCATGGCCGACGCGCAGTTGCGCAGCTACACCCGCCAGTACTTCGAGCCCGTCGCGGCTCCCAGGGAGGCGTCCGAGGCCGACCGGGTGCGCGACCTCATCGAGGCGCTGCTGCCGACCGGGCGCTGCTCCATCGAGCAGATCGCACGCAGTCTCGGCGTCGACCGGCGCACCGTGCACCGTCATCTGGCCCGCTCCGGCGAGACGTTTTCCTCCCTGCTCAACTCGACCCGCATGGGGCTCGCGGAGCAGTTCGTCGCCAATCCCAGCCGCTCCTTGACCGAGGTCTCGACGCTGCTGGGGTTCTCCTCGCTGAGTGCGTTCTCCCGCTGGTTCCACGAGCACTTCGGCACCGGGCCGCGGGAGTGGCGCAAGAGCCGGGGCGGCACGGCGACGCACGGCGGAAGCTGAGCCCGCAGGACGCCTGGCGTGACGGCAGGTCCCGATGGCCCGCCGGATCTGTCCCCGATCGGCAAGTCACTTGTCCCCGCAGGCAAAGCAGATGCCTACCGCTCGCCCTACCGTGGCACCACCGCGCAGGCGGCCGGCCTCCGGAGGGGGCGCTCTGCTGCTCCCCTGAGAGCACTCCCTCCGGACCGGCCCAAGACTGCCTGGGCCAGGTGTCGCCACCGGCCCGGACGTCCGCTGCCGCATGCCCTGTCGTCGCGTCCACCGCCTGCCCCGTGACGCGATCACCCCTGCGACAAGGAGAAGCACCGTGCACTTCCACGACGACTCTCTCTTCCCCGAGAACCAGGAAAAGCTGGTGATCCAGGCCGCGCCGTACGGCCCCGAGTGGCTTCCCGGAGACGCGGACGACCTGCCCCTGACCATGGACGAGCACGTACAGGCGGCCGTCGACTGCTACAACGCCGGCGCGACGGTGCTCCACATCCATGTCCGCGAGCTCGACGGCAAGGGCTCCAAGCGGATGTCCATGTTCAACGAACTGCTCGGGCGGCTGCGTGAGGCCGTGCCGGACATGGTGCTCCAGATCGGCGGTTCGATCTCCTTCGCCCCCGAGGGCGAGGGCGGCGACGCCAAGTGGCTCGCCTACGACACCCGCCACCTGCTGGCCGACCTCACCCCGGCGCCCGACCAGGTGACGATCGCGATCAACACCAGCCAGATGAACATCGTCGAGATCATGAACGACGACGACCTTCAGGGCACGTCGATCGCGAAGCCGGACTACTACCGCGCCTACCGCGACATGGTCGTCGAGGCCGGTCCGGAGTTCTACCTGGAGCACCTCAAGCGCCTGCACGCCAACGGTATCCAGCCCCACTTCCAGCTGGCTCACCTGGCCCAGCTGGAGACCGTGGAGCGGCTGATCCGCGCGGGCATCTACACCGGGCCACTGATCCTCAACTACGTGGCCATCGGCGGCGGTTTCGCCGGCCGACACCCCGCCGACCTGGTCGAGTTCATCCGCCGTGTGCCGGACGGCGCCGTCCTGACGATCGAGAGCTCCATGCGCGCCGTTGCCCCGATGAACGCCGTCGCCATCGCCCTCGGCCAGCACGTGCGCGTCGGCAACGAGGACAACCTGTGGCGCGCCAAGGGCGAGCGGATGTCCTCCGTCGCCCAGGTCGAGCAGATGGTGCGGATCTCCGAGGCGCTCGGCCGGGAGATCGCCACGGGAGCGGACGCCAAGCGGATCTACAAGCTCGGCGAGTACTACGCGGATGCCGACGAGACCCTCGCCCGGCTCGGCATGGTGCCCAACCGCCGCCCTGGACAGCGCGGCTTCATGCTGCGCGACGTCCAGGGCTGATCCACGGCCCCCCCCTTCCCCCACCCCTGCGACCCCCTCCGGGAGCTCTCCGTGGCACACGCCGTCCGCTTCTACGAAACCGGTGGCCCTGACGTCCTCACCTGGGAGGAGGTGTCCGTCGGCGACCCCGGAGCGGGCCAGGTACGCATCCGGCACGAGGCCGTCGGCCTCAACTTCGCCGACACCTACTTCCGTACCGGGCTCTACCCGGTACGGCTGCCCGACGGCATCGGCGTCGAGGCCGCAGGAGTGGTGGAAGTCGTCGGCGAGGGCGTCACCCACGTCAGCCCGGGGGACCGGGTGACGTACACCGGAAGCCCCCTCGGGGCCTACAGCACCGAACGGGTCATGGATGCCTCGCACCTGATCCGGCTGCCCGCAGGCATCAGCTGCGAGACGGCGGCCGCGATGACCATGCGCGGCCTGACGGCGGCCTATCTGCTGCGCAGGATCCACCCGCTGCGAGAGGGGGACACGATACTGCTGCACGCGGCGGCCGGCGGCGTGGGCCTGATCGTCTCCCAGTGGGCCGCACTGCTCGGCATCCGTGTCATCGGCACGGTCTCCAGCGAGGAGAAGGCGGAGATCGCCCGCGCACACGGATGCCGGCACGTCATCCGCTACCGGCAGGAGAACGTCGCCGAAAGGGTGCGGGAACTGACCGACGGCATCGGAGTACCGCTGGTGCTCGACAGCGTCGGCAAGGACACCTTCGCCGGCTCCCTCGCCTCGCTGTCCCGCCGCGGCCTGCTGGTCTGCTTCGGCACCGCCTCCGGTCCCGTACCCCCCATCGACGCGATGCAACTCGCCGTCCAGGGCTCACTGTTCGTCACCCGGCCCGCCCTCGCCGACTACATCGCCGACCCCGCCGAGCGCGCCGCGCTGGCCGGCGAGCTGTTCGAACACGTCGCCTCCGGGCGCATCAAGATCGAAATCAACCAGCGCTACGCCCTCGAGGACGCGCAGCAGGCGCACCGCGACCTGGAAGCCGGCCGGACCACAGGGTCCTCGGTCTTCGTCCTGTGAGAGGGCGCACCCAGATCCACCCAGGGAGTGAGCACCCATGCCAGACACCGTTTCGCCGTCGCTGCGGCACGCCCCGGCACTGGTGCGCCCGAGCGCGCGCCGCACGTCCGTCGAAGCCGAGCCGCTGACCTGCACCATCGGAGCCGAGATCACCGGTGTGAACCTCGCCGACGCGGCCCGTGACGACGACCTGTTCGCCGAGATCAAGATCCTGCTGCTGCGGTACAAGGTCCTCTTCCTGCGGGACCAGGACATCTCGCGTGCCGACCACGTCGCGTTCGCCTCGCGCTTCGGCCCGCTGGAGGACCACCCCGTCGCCGGCAGCGACCCCGACCACCCCGGACTGGTCCGGATCTACAAGGACCTCGACAGCCCCCCGGAGCACTACGAGAACGCCCTGCACACAGACGGCACCTGGCGGGTGAACCCCTCGATGGGCGCCGTACTGCGGTGCGTCGAATCGCCCCCCGTCGGCGGTGACACGATCTGGGTCAACATGGCCGAGGCGTACCGCCGGCTTCCCGACCACATCAAGACCCGGATCGACGGGCTGCGCGCCCGGCACAGCATCGAGGCCGCCTTCGGCGCCGTCATGCCCGAGGAACAGCGCCACGCGCTGAAGGAACGGTTCCCGGATGCCGAGCACCCGGTCGTGCGCACGCACCCCGAGACGGGCGAGAAGATCCTGTTCGTCAACGCCTTCGCGACGCACTTCGTCAACTACCACACGCCCGAGAACGTGCGATTCGGCCAGGACTACGCGCCGGGCGCGAGCCACCTGCTCACCTACCTGATCAGCCAGGCCGCCATCCCCGAGTACCAGGTGCGCTGGCGCTGGAGCCCGAACAGCGTGGCCATCTGGGACAACCGCTCCACCCAGCACTACGCCGTCCAGGACTACTGGCCCGCCGTCCGCAAGATGGAGCGCGCCGGGATCGTCGGCGACAGACCGTTCTGACCTGCCCTTCCCCAAGCAGTCGAGGTGATGACAATGGAGTTTCACACCACTGCGCAGTCCACGGCCCCGACCGCATCCGCATCGGAATGGCCCGTGTCCAGAGGCTATGCCTGGACGGTCTTCGCACTCGGCTTCGGCCTGCTGCTGTCCGACTACATGTCCCGACAGGTCCTCAACGCCGTCTTCCCCATGCTGAAGGCCCAATGGCTGCTGTCCGACGGCGCCCTGGGGTCGCTCAGCGGCATCGTGGCCCTGGCGGTCGGCGTGCTCACCTTCCCCATGTCCCTCATGGCCGACCGCTGGGGCAGGGTGCGCAGCCTGCTCCTCGCCGCCACGCTGTGGAGCCTGGCCACCCTCGGATGCGCCGTGTCGGCGGGCTACGGCGAGATGTTCGTCGGCCGTCTCTTCGTCGGCATCGGCGAGGCGGCGTACGGCAGTGTAGGCATCGCCGTGGTCCTCAGCGTTTTCCCGATCACCCTCAGGGCCACCCTCTCCGGCGCTTTCATCGCGGGCGGCGCCTTCGGCTCGGTGCTCGGCGTCGCCGTCGGTGGCGCCGTGGCCCAGGCGGCCGGCTGGCGCTGGGCGTTCGCCGCGATGGGGATCTTCGGCCTGGTGCTCGCCGTGGTGTACGGCGTCGTGGTCAAGGAGAGCAGGCTCGCGCCGCGCGAACGGACCACCGGGGGCGAGGCCGGCGCGCAGGAGCGTCGGCTGCTGCGCGCCCACCTACCGCGCCTGTTCTCCTCCGTCTCCGTCGTCAGTGCCTATGTCGGAAGCGGACTGCAACTGTTCATCGCAGGAGCGCTGCTGTCCTGGCTGCCCAGCTTCTTCACCCGCTACTACCACATGACCACGGCCAGCGCGGGCGCGGTCGCCGGCGGCTATGCGATGGTCATCGGCTTCGGAATGATCTTCGGAGGCATCGCTTCCGACCGCATCAGCTCCACCACCCCAATCCGCAAGTGGGCCGTCGCCGCCGGTTGCAGCCTCGGCTCGCTCCTCCTGCTGACCCTCGCCTTCCAACTGCCCATCGGACCAGCACAGTTGTCGGCCCTCGCCGTCGGCGCCCTGCTGTCGGCCGGTTCCGCCGGACCCGCGGCGGCCGTGGTCGCCAACCTGACCCCCGCCGCCATCGCCGCGACCGCCTTCGCCACCCTCACCCTGGCCAACAGCCTGCTCGGGCTGGCCCCGGGGCCCGCGATCACGGGCGCGCTCGCGGACCGGCTGGGTCTGCTGGGCGCCCTGCGCGTCGTGCCCCTCGTCGCGCTCGGAGCCACGGTGGCCTTCCTGATCGGTCGGCACTGGTACGAACGCGACCTGCTCCGTCTCGACGACCTCGCCGTGAAGGCCGAGCCCAGGCACCCGTCGGAGATCCCCTCATGAGCCCCACCGCGGAACCCACCGTGGTCATCATCCCGGGTCTGCGCGAGCACGTCGCCGACCATTGGCAGACCCTGCTGGCGGAGCGGCTGGCCCAGGCCGGCCGTGCCGTTCGCACGGTTCCCCCGGTGGAGGGGAACCGACTGAGTCTGGACGTCCAGGTCGGCAATCTGGCCGCCACGCTGGCGCCCCTGGACGGACCGGTCCTGCTGGTCGCCCACAGCGCCGGAGTCATCACCACCGTGCACTGGGCCAGGCGCCACCGCGCCGACGTACGTGGCGCGCTGCTCGCCACGCCACCGGACTTCGAGACACCGCTGCCGCACGGATACCCCACCCCCGCCGAACTCGCCGACCACGGCTGGACCCCCGTACCCCGCGCACCGCTGCCCTTCCCCAGCCTCGTCGCCGCCAGCGCCAACGACCCCCTGGGGGCACCGGAGCTCGTCGCCGGGCTCGCCCGCAACTGGGGCAGCCGCCTCGTGGAGCTGGGCGCGGTCGGCCACCTCAACCCCGCCTCCGGATACGGCGAGTGGCCCCTGGCCGAGGAACTGATCCGCACCCTGGAGGCCGACTCCGCAAGCGCACCGCTCGCTGCGACGCCCACCGGAGAGCACCCATGACGCCGGACACCGAGCTGCTGTGGACCCCGGGACGCCGCGAACCGGAGGACTCCAACGTCGCGGTGTTCATGGACTGGCTGGAAGAGACCCGTGGCCTGCGCTTCGCCGACTATGCCGAGCTCTGGCGGTGGAGCTCCACCGATCTTCCGGGCTTCTGATCGGCGGTGTGGGAGTACTACGGCCTGGACGCCGTCACCGGACACGACGAAATGCTGGGCGACGTCACCATGCCGGGCGCCCGCTGGTTCACCGGCGCCCGGCTGAACTTCGCCGAACGGTGCCTGGCCCAGGCCACCGACGCACGTGCGGCACTGGTGAGCGTGACCGAGGGCGGCGAACCCGTCGAGATGTCATGGGACCGGCTGCGCCGCGAGGTCGCGGACGTCGCGGCCGCCCTTCGGCGCATAGCGTTTCGATCCGCTACAGCGAACGGCTGATGGACGTCGGCGCGGCCGCGTCGGTGGGCTGCGTCGCGGACTCGTACGACAACGCGATGGCCGAGGCCCTCAATGGCACCTTCCAGGCCGAGCTGATCGAACACCAAGGCCCCTGGCGGGACGCTGACCAGGTCGAACGCGCCGTCGTGCAGTGGGTCGGCTGGTACAACACCGAGCGCCTGCACTCCGCACTCGACTACCCCCCACCCGAGGAGTTCGAGGCGGCCTACTACCGTTCTTTGGTCACTCCGAACGCCGCCTGAAACACACAAGATCGACCGCTACGAAACTCGGGGCAGCTCACGTCGCTGGTTACCTGTCCGTTGACCGTGCTCATGCCGTTGACGCGAGCGGGTTGGAGCATGTACGTGGCTGCGATCGGACTCGCGGCTCTGTCACTGGGGGGGAGTCGTCCGCGTGGTGGCTCAGTCAAGCTTCCAGCAGGCCCTGACGCCGGATCGGCTTCTGGGTCGGATGAGCGCAACAGCTCGGTTTGTTTCCTGGGGTGGCATTCCTCTCGGTGGGCTTTTGGATGGAGCCTCGGGCTCCGTGTTCGGAGCAGCAGGCACTTTGTGGATTGGTGCAGCGGGTATGACGCTGAGTGTCCTTCCCAACTTCCTGTCACCGCTTCGGACAATGCGCACGTTGCCCACGGAGAAGGCACCCGAGTTCGCGCGTTGAGGTGTCGCTGATGGCTGACAAACAAGCGCGTACGACCGCCCCTGGCGTGCGCCCCGGACTGCCACGGTGCGGAAGCGGCTCCGGCCAGTGCGGCCACCCCGACGCAGGCACCTGCGCACCCGGCAGAGCCCAGGGCAGCGCAGGTCCGGACGGACGCGGGTGACAGGTGCACGGATGAGGTCGAAGGCGCCCGGTGGTGGGCCACCCGTCCCCTTGCGCAGTGGGACGCCCGGCCCATGCCTGGCGTTGCCCCGGGCCGAGCGCCCTCGTCACTTCGACCGTCCGAGGACATCTGATCATCGGTTCGGGTGACTGTCTGCAGCGCCTTCGGCCTCTCCGCCGCATGTCGCGCGTGAACTGAGCCCTGTCACACGACGACGCGGTGCCGGGTTGGCGCCGGAAGAGAAAGGGTCACCGAATGCGCGTACCGCGCGCCTTGGTGGGGAGCGCTGTCGCATCGCTCCTCCTGCTGATCGGCAGCTCACCGGCCACGGCTCACGCCGACCACGCCCGTGCAGGGAAGAAGGCCCACTGCCCGACCGCACACCGCGACCCCGGGCCCAGCTCAGCACCGACGAAGCAGTACATGCCCTACTACCGCAACGACTGGCGGCTGGGGCCCAGATTCCTGCCCCGGACGGGCCCCATCGGCAAGATGCTGAAGGGCTATCAGCGCACGGACCACACGTCCGCCAACACGTTCCTCGCGTGCTACTGGTGGACGGACCCCAAGACGAACACGTCGGGCTGGTGGTACCCCGACAACCACGGCTTCGTGCTGAAGAACGGCAAGCCGGTCGAACACCCCCTGACGCTCCGCAAGGGCCAGCTGGTCGACCTCTTCGGCAGCGGCGGCGGCAACTTCCTCGCCCCCGCGGGCACGCCGTACGCCAAGCGGGCGATTCCGCCGAGCAACCTCGACCAGTACGTCGAGTACTGTCCGTGGAGCTACCACCTGTACCGGGTCACCCAGCCGTTCACCGTCGAGGCCGGCCCGATCCGGCCCTGGTTCGGCCAGCCCGGTCTAGGCCTCCAGTACCTGACGAAAGACAAGATCCCCCAGCTCACCGCCCATCACATGCTCGAGGAAATCCCCATCTGACGAAGCCATGACCAAGGTGGCCTCGGCACCTACCCGGCGAGGCCACCAGCTTGTGCCGGGCAGGCGGAGGGACACCCCGATGGACAGCGCAGAACTCGTCGAACGACTCCGCGAGGCCGCCGTTCCCGAGGCGTTCTACGAGATTGCCGGTGTCCACGAGGTGCCCATCCAGCTGGACGCCTACTACTTCCTGCGCCGTGAGGCGGCTGCCTGGGCCGTCGGCCTGCGCCAACGCTCCGAGGACAGTGTCATGCGGCGCTTCGGGACCGAAGCCGAAGCCTGCGCGTACCTCTACGACACGCTCGCCCACCTGCCCCCTCCCCCGTCGGGGCCCGCGGAGCCCCTGGAGGAGCTCCTCGCGGACACCGAGGAGATCCAGCGGCAGGCCTGGGAGGACTTCCATCGGAGCGCGGGAGCGGCTGACGACAGTTGAATCCCCGGCTTCAGGGAAGGTTCGGGGCCGGCGTACCGGAGACCGGGAGCGCGGCGCCTGATCACCTCCAGTGGTGCGGGGTTCGAGCTCGTCGGGCACGGGTCCCGGTCCCCCGGCCGGTCATCCGGGCCCACGGGTGCCCCCGACCCCGTCCGGCGCGCCGGACGCGCCCCCGGCCCGGGTGTTCGCGCGCCGACCGGTGCGGCCGGTCAGCCCAAGCCCGGCACCGGAGCCCCGGAGGGCACACCGGCGCCGATGTAGGCCTCGAACGCGGCCGCTCCCAGCCGGGGCGGGCCATCGTGCTGCGCCTGGCCGCATCCCTCGGTCTCACACTGCGCGAACGCAACGCACTGCTGCTCGCGGCCCGGACCACGTTCGCCACCGCCGTCGACGTCACGGTGGCGGAGCTGCATCTGGAGGCCTTCCTGCCCCTGGACGAGGAGTCGGCAGCGATCCTGCGGGCGCGGTGAGTCAGATCGGACGATCCATCGCGTACACCCGAGCCGTAGATCCAGCGCACCCAGGTCCCACCTGCAAAGTGACCCCAGCATCGCAGTCCGCCTCGCCCCACTCACACCCAACTCGCTGCCCAGCCCCACCTCCGGGCCATTGACCAGCGAAAATGGAGAAGTCCAGCTGGAGTACTAGCCATCAGAGTCCAAGATCAGCAAGAATATGCGCGGTTCAGATGGCCGCCGGATCACGCCGGGCCTCTGCACGTCGCCTTCTGAAGCATCCGTTCCCGGGGGAAACGCATGTCTGCTGCTACTCCGCAGCCTCCTGCCCGAAAGCGGTCGACCGCCGCTGCGGGCTGGCTGGTCACCATCGCTCTCAACGTGGTCGCGCCCATCCTCATCTACAACCAGTTGCACGACCACGGCTACAGCGAGTCCGTCGCCATCCTCTTCTCCGGCCTCGGCCCGGCGCTGGACATCGCGATCTACCTCGCCTGGCACCGGCGGATCGACGAATTCGCCCTCGTCTCACTGACTTTCGTGGCGCTCACCCTCGTCATCTCCCTCGTCGGGCCCGACGACCCGCGGCTGCTGCTGGCCAAGGACTCCTTCGTCACCGGTCTGCTCGGGGTGGTGTACCTGGCAACGCTGGCCGCGCCGCGCCCGCTGATGTTCTACTTCGGCCGCAAGTTCGCCACGGACGGCACTCCGCAGATGATCGCCTGGTGGAATGGCATGTGGCAGTACCCGGGTTTCCGCCGAGTACAGCGCAATCTCACGATCGTCTGGGGCTTGGCCTTCATCCTGGAGGCGGTGCTGCGCATCGTGCTCGTGTACCGGCTGTCCCACAGCCAGATGGTGACCGTCAACAGTTTCCTGCCGTATGCCGTGATCGGCGTACTGGTCTACTGGACGATGACCTACGCCCGGCGGGCGAGCGCCCGCGGCCGCGCCGCAACCGCAGCAGCCCAAGCCACCGCAACGGCGGCCGTGGACAATTCCGTCTGAACCAGCACCCGGTGGGCTGCCGCGGCGCACTGCCCTGGCCACTGCAAGTGGTGGTCGGTTCTTCCCGCCACCGACGACCGCACACCGGGAGTGGACCACCCGAGGGCGCGCCGGTCAGCCGCTCAGCGCGGCCACGGCGTCGGCGACGGTGTCAAAGATCCGCAGCACTTGATCCGCTGCGGTGATCTCCAGAATCCGGCGTACTGAGCCCGGGACACAGGCCAGGGCCAGCAGCGTCCCTGCCGTCGCCGCCGCACGACGAGCTCCCAGCAGCACGCTCAGCGCTGCCGCCCCGGCAGCTGCCACCCGATCGGCGGCCACTCTGAAGAAGCTCAGTCAGGCTTGACGACAGCGGTCGCCGTGAACCCGCAGCACTGGATTTCCCGGACCGGCGCTACGGTCGTACCGGTGATCCGGTCGCCGTGGAGCATGGCCGTGGTGTCGACCGAGTCAGCGACAACGCCGATGCCGACCTGCCCGCCGGTGATGACGTTGTGGTGGGTCGCACCGTTCCCGTCCTGAATCGCGATCCCAAAGAAGCGGTTATTCCTGAGGAAGTTGGACCTGATCCGGCAACAGTCCGGGCTCGCGAACTGGTAGATGCCGGTATCGGTCCTGGAGATGTGGTTACCGGAGACGGTGGTGCCCGCAGGAGCGCCGAAGCCTGCGAAGACGCCGCCGGACTGCAACTGGGTGATCGGGTCCGGTCCGCATGCGGGGTCGGTGCACACCGAGTCAGAGATTGTGTTGTTCCTGACGGTTGCCACCGCGTTCCCGATGGAGATGCCGAACTGCTCGACCGGAATCTGCGACCCGCCGGCAATGGCGCTGTCCCTCACCACTACCCGCGCAGGCGAGCCCTCGTCAGGTCCGGCTACGTTGATGCCGTCGAGCAAATAGCGAGCGATCTTTACCCGGCGGACGCTCCCGGAGGCCCTGCTGCCGGACACGCCGTTCACCTGGACGAAGCTCGGCAAGCCGAAGACGACACCCCGGCCCCCCGCCTGATCTGCGGGACAGGATGAGGCTGGATGCATGTCCGTGATCCGCGAATCCGAGAGGTCGAGCCTCGCATCCTGCAGTGCGGTGACACCGGCGGACGTCGTGCCGCACGGAAGCGGCCCAGTCACCGAGAACCCGGACATCCGTACGTGCGCGCCATTCGTGATCCGCACGACGCTTGTCACCGGACGATTCGACCGCGTGTCCTGGGCAAAGGAACTGAGCGTCCTGGGCGACTTGATGACCGGACCGCCAACGCCCTCCAGCGTCAGGTTCTTGCCCCTGATCACGACCTGTTCCGTGTAGATCCCTCCCCTGACGACGATCGTGCTGCCGGAGGGGGCTGCGTTTACCGCAGCCTGGATCGTCCGGTAATCGCGGGGTACGACGATCGTCGAGGCCGCATGCGCGGTGGGCGCGATTCCCAGCATGGCGCCCAGTGCCGCCAAGACTGACAGGCAGACAAGAACGCGCTGCGTCCTAAGTCCGCGCAATTGATCTCTTCTGTCGACAACGCTGTCCATGGGGCTCCAGCCGCTCGCATACTTCGCGAACGGTATCGAAAGACCTCATAACCTGTCAGAAGCGGCACGCGCTGGAGTCCAATCGGAGCACCACACCGCCTTTTGGCCGTCAGGTCAAAGGCGTAGGCGCATGGTGTCGGGCCGAGGGAATGAGACCAAGGCTTCGGCGTAGTCGGACGGCATCCGATGCGTGACCAAGCGAGGCCAGCTTCGACAAGTTGAAGAACCTTCGCGTGCACGCCACGCCACGGGAGGGGGCGGCGGTGCCCCGCCATGGGGGGGGAGACCGCCGGCCGCCTCCCTCCCAGCTCTTGCTCAGCCTATCGAAAATCGATAGATTCCGATCGCAATTCGATGGAAGGATGGGCCATGGGAAAGCTGACCGTGGGTGCGCTGCGTGCCGTGCTCGTGGTGGTGCTCGCCGGCACCGTGTTCGTACAGGCCGGGATGGTGTGGGTCTTGGTCACCGGGAGCGATCCGGAGGACGGGTCGCTTCCGCTGACCGCGCTGCGCGTGATGACGATCCTGGGCATGGTGTCGGTCCAGGTCGCCGTGGTCTGCGTAGGGCGGCTGGTGTCGATGGTGCGAAGCGGAACCGTGTTCTCCCACGCCTCCTTCCGCTACGTGGACGGCGTGATCGGCGCGATCGGCGCTGCTGCCCTCGTGTGGTTCGCGGTTACGGCTCTGAATGCGCCCGGCCAGCGGGACGACCCGGGCGTCACCCTCATCATGGGCGGGATTGGCGTGGCCATCCTGGGAGTCGCGCTCATCGTGCTCGTGCTGAGAATGCTGCTCGCCCAGGCCGTCGCCCGCGACGTCGAAGCGGCGCAGATGCGGGCCGAGTTGGACGAGGTGATCTGATGCCGATCGCCGTCGACATCGACGTGATGCTGGCCCGGCGGAAGATGTCCGTGGGCGACCTCGCGGACCGCGTAGGGATCACGCCCGCCAACCTGGCGGTACTCAAGAACGGCCGCGCCAAGGCGGTGCGCTTTGCGACGCTCGCCGCGCTCTGCGAGGTGCTCGAGTGCCAGCCGGGCGACCTGCTGCGCTGGGAGGCCGAAGGCACCGCGGGCGAATGAACCGTGCCTGCCGAGGCGTCATCGCCGATCCCGCTTGACTTTTACTGACTTCGGCTCGTCAGGGTGATCCCTCCTGAAGTGCCTGTTGGCCTTGGGTAGTGGATGTATTACGTGGTGTGTGAGGTATGCGGATGGGGGCGGGCTGACCTCTGCGGGACGTCAGCGCCGGGAGACGGTACGGATGCAGGCGGCCGGGCTATTCGAACAGAAGATCAAGCCGCTGGAGGTCGCACGGCGCCTGCGGGTGAGCCCGAAGTCGGCCTACCAGCGGCGCCAGTTGTGGCGGAACGGCGGCGTGCAGGCTCTGACCTCCCGTGGCCCGAGCGGATCGCGATGCCGCCTGTCCCCGCGCTGTCTGGAGAAGCTGGCCGCGTACCTCGATGAGGGCCCGTCCGCGCACGGCTGGGTGGAGGACCATGTGTGGACCGCGGCGAGGGTGGCCACGCTGATCGGCAGGAAGTTCCACGTCTCCTACAGCGTCTCCGGCGCGACGAGGCTGATGCACCGGCTCGGCTTCAGCCCGCAGGTCCCCGCGCGGCGGGTCGCCGAGCGCGACGAGCAGGCCGTCACCGTCTGGAAGGAGGCGACCTGGGCCGAGGTAAGAGAGCCCGGGCGGCCCGCGGAGGCTACATCTGCTTCGAGGACGAGGCAGGCTTCACCCGCCGGCCACCCAAAGGACGCACCTGGGGCCGACGCGGAGTGACTCCGCAGGTGACGGTGAGCGGAAGACGTTCGGGACGGCTCTCCGTGGCCGGACTGATCGCCATGAGGCCCGGCTCCCGGCCCCGGCTGTGCCACCGCCTGCGCACCCACGCCTCGGGCAAGGGCAACCGCCGCAGCATGGGAGAGCGCGACTTCATCGCGCTGATCGACGGCGCTCACCAGCTCGTCAAAGCGCCGATCGTGCTGGTGTGGGGCCGCTTGAACACCCATGTCTCCCACGCCATGCGTGAGCTGATCGCCGAGCGTGCATGGCTGACGGGGTTCCTGCTGCCCGCCTACTCGCCCGACCTCAACCTCGTCGAGTGGGTATGGGCGCACATCAAGCGCAGCCTGGCCAACCTCGCCGTGGTCGCGCTCGACGGGCTCGAGGCCCTCGTCCGCAACCGGCTCAAACGACTTCAGTACCGGCCCGACACCCTCTACGGCTTCATAGCGGGCACCGGCCTGACCTTCGACGAGCCAACATCACCCTGACCAGCTGAAGTCAGTAACGCACAACCAGCCGGTTCAAGGCCCGGGCTCGTTGATGCGTGTTCTACCGCCCGCCTGGCTCTCCATGTCTGCGGTCACTCGGCTGCCAGCTCCGCAAGCTCCGTGAGTCGGTGCAGGTCCGGGAGGACAGTCGAACGGTAGCTGGTCTCCAGCAGGCGCTCATTGCGTAGTTCACGCAGTGCCTTGTGGATCGCGGGCTCGGCAGTGCCGACCATTGTGGCCAGCTCTGACTGTGTCAGCCGAAGGCGGATCACCACTCCGGAATGCGTGGGAGATCCATATGACGCGGCGAGGTCCACCAACAGCCGGGCCAAGCGCACCTTCGCCGGGTAGCTGAGGAAGTTCAGCCGCTGTTGGTTCGCGAAGCGCAGCCGGTTGCTAGCCATGGCAGTCAGGGCAGCCGCGACCTCAGGGCGGCGCATCAACAGCTCCCGCAGCACGCCTGGGTGCAACGCGCGGGCGGTCATCGGGCCACAGGCGGTGACCGTCGCCGAGCGTGGCGCCCCGTCCAGAGCCGCCATCTCTCCAACCGTATCCCCAGCAGCCGTGAAGGCGATGAGCAAGGGATCACCGCTCTCCGCGCGGGCTGTGACCTTGGCGATACCGGACACCAGCAGAAGGGAATGGCGGTCAGTCGCCCCCTCCCTCAGGAGCACATCGCCCGCATCGAACCGGACCTGGGTACCCAGGCCGAGCAGTTCCTGTCGTGCCGGTGGTGTCAGCGTTCCGAGCAGGCTGCGCGAGGGCCACTGCTGGGAAGACTGCTCGTGCGCTTGGGACGTCTGGTTGTCGGAGCCGGTGAGGACGAAAGCAGGACTTTCCAAGAGTTCCGGCATGTCTTCCGCGTCTGCGACAGGTAGTACGGTGCGCAGATCAGGGGACGGACGTGCCGGTGTCGGCTGGGGAAGAACCGGACGGTCGGTGCCCGGGAGATCATCAGGAACGTCAGGCGCGAGCATGCTCTCGGCAAGCCGTGCTGCGCTGAGCAGCTCGTCGGGGACTTCGCTTTCGGTGCGGAAACCCATGTCATCAAGCAGCTGGACAAGTTCGCGAGCGGACTGCCGAGCCCCATCCAGGTCATCACCATGATGTGCGATCCGATTGCGCAGCTTGATGATCCTGCGCACGGTGCCGGACCGGCTGAGTGGGGTGCGTTCGCGCAGGCGTCGGGCAGCCGGGCTACCCAGGGACGACCTCTCCAGCAATGCCTCGAAGTCATCGTCCTTGTGGTTGGCCATGCTGGTCACCTTCTTCCCTGTCCCAGTCCCGCTTCTCCTTGGTCCGCCATCGGTGGATCAGGCCTTCGATCACGCGGACCGATGCTGCACTCAAGACCTGGCGGATTTCCTCCTGCGAATAGTCGTCGATGGTCAGAGCCACGGCCGCCCGAGTCCGTGCGTCCTTGATGCGGCTCAGGCACTCCTGCACCTCCATTTTGCCTAGGACTTCGTCGGCGGCGCTGACCTGGCTGATGGGAGCCTCGTAGCGCTCTTGCAGGCGTTGCAGGGCGAGGCGGTGCCGTAACTCGCCGGTCTGCCACCGACGGAACTCGTTGGGGAAGTCGTAGGCGCAGGCTCCGACGAAGTAGGTGGTGATACTCGCGCCGCCGGCAGAGGTCCAGCCGCCTTCGATGAACGCTCGCTGTCTGAAGCGGGGCAGGGCGGTAGCTACGGTCATGATCGCTAGCTCCTCCCGCAGGTCGCCGTCCGAAACCAGTTTTTCCAGTTCGCACTCGCGGGGGTGGAGGCCGAAGCCGCGGTCGGCAAGCAGGGTGAAGATGAACCCGGAGTACATCCAACCCCGCAGAACCGAAATGCCGTAGCGGACCAGCTCGTCCACGAACCGCTCGTAAAGCGTCCCCGCGAAGCCATCCCGGGCAAGCACGGCGAAGAGCTGCTCGTCGGCATCGATCCTCTCCTGCAGCTGCTCGGCCTCGCGGCGGTCACCCCCGTTCAGCTGGGAGAGGCCGTCTTCGGACACGGGAGCACCCAGGGGGCCCGGCTGACCTGAAGGCTGTAAGTCGCGAGCACGCGCGGCCGCGGACTGCCCGCCCGTCTCGTCGCCCTCCATACCTCTCCCCTCCGGTCGTCCGGTCGCCCTTCTTGTAAGTGCGCCACGCCGGGACACCCCACGGATCTTCTCAAGATTTCCCGGAGCCCATGTGAGCCTCGAATCAATCCGTGGGGTGCAGGGCCAGGCACGACGTAGAAGCGGGCATCCGACACACCAACACCGATGGAGCAGCACGTGAGTTCAGCGTCCTCCCCTACGCCACCGAATCAACCCGAGCCGGTACAGCAAGGCCCGTTCATGACGCAGCACACAGCCATCATCCTCTTGGCAGCGTTCGTCATCGGTCTGGTCGTCGGCGGCCTCACGTTCCTCAGTGGCAATCCGAGCGCCAGTGCCGTTCTCGCCGGCCTCCTCAGTGCCGGAGGCGGCGTGCCCGTCCTGCGCACCCTCATCGGCTGATATGCGCCAGGTGCCGGGCCGGGCTCCACCACAGCGACCTGTGCACATCCTGCGGGCCACGTCGAGGTCGATGTCCGGCAGCGACGTGCGCCGCTCGCTGCCGGCTGGACCCGGCCGCCCGGTCCCGCCTCAACAGCACCTTCATCGCCATCTTCTTCGCGGGCGGCGCCCTGGGCTCACAGCTCGGGTCCCTCGCCTACCACGCGGCGGGCTGGGGCGCCATGTCCGTGCTGGGCGCGGCCCTTCCCGTCCTGGCGCTGCTGTACTGGCTGACGGAGCGGCGCACGCGGTGACGGTCAGGCGGGCTGCCACAGTTCGATCCGGTTGCCCTCCGGATCGGTGACCCAGCCGAAGCGCCCGACGCCCTCCATGTCCTGGGTCTCCGGGTGCACCTCCGCTCCCTTCTCGCGCAGCTGGGCGAGCATGGCGTCCAGGTCGCGGACCCGGAAGTTGAGCATGGTCCGCTGGGTCCGGGACCCGAAGTAGTCGGTCCCGGACTCGAAGGCCGCGAACACGGTGGGGCCGGTCTCCTGGCGCCACAGCCCGTTGTCGTCGGCGTCCAGCCCCAGGCACTCGCGGTACCACGCGCTCAGCCCCTGCGGGTCGGTGGCCCGCAGGAAGTAACCACCGATTCCCAGCACACGTTCCATGCCGCCATCCTGCCAGGAGCGGGATGCCGTCCGGCCGGTCCCCCGCCCGCGTCGGGCCGTCCCTGGCGGGGAACCGCCGGCTCGGGCAACGTCTTCCGGCCGGCCCACTACGCCAGGATCTCCTGCTCGGCCACCGCCTCCGCGTGGGCGCGTACGTGGTCCAGGAACCGGGTGGAGTTCGGTGGCAGGGTGCGTGGAGTCAGCCAGGCGATACCGATGTCCCGGGCCGCCGCCACGTCGGTGACCTGGAGGTACGACGGTCCGCCGGTGGGCGCGGCGGCGTGCGGGCGCGGTACGAGGGCGACGCCCAGCCCGGCCCCGACCAGACCGCGCAGGGTGGCCACCTCGTCCCCCTCGAAGCCCACCCGGGGGCTGAAACCGGCCTGGGCGCACAGTGCCTCGGTCACCGAGCGCAGGCCCTGTTCGTTCCGCAGCAGGATGAACGGCTCCTCGGCGACCTCGGTCAGCCGCGCCCGTCGGCGCTGGGCCAGCCGGTGCCGGGGAGGTACGGCCAGCCACAGCGGCTCGACCAGCAGACGGCGCCAGGTGATCAGGCGGTGGCCGGGGTCGCCGGCGGTCAGGAGCAGGTCGGCGGTGCCGTCGAGCAGCGCGGCCACGAGGTCGGCCTCACTCCCCTGGCGCAGCTCGAACCGGGAGAGCGGGAAGCGCTCGCGGAAGCCGGTGATCAGAGGGGGCAGCAGCCAGGTGCCCAGCGAGTGCAGGAAGGCCAGCGGGATGAGACCCGCCTCGGGGGCCACCGTCTCGTGGACCGCGCGCAGTCCGCGGTCCAGCCGCTCCAGCGCCGCCTCCGCGTGGTCCTTGAACGCGCGGCCGGCCGGCGTGAGCCGCAGGACGCGCCCCACCTGCTGGAAGAGCTCGGCCCCGACCTCGGTCTCCAGGCGCCGCAGGGCCCGGGAAAGGGCCGGCTGGGTCAGGTGCGCCTCCGCCGCGGCCTGGGTCACCGTCGCGCCGTCCGCCACGGCCACGAAGCAGCGCAGTACCTGCAGGTCCATGCCATCCATGCTACTGGCGCATGGATTCCCGCGCATTCACTCATTGGACGCATGGAACTTCCGGCGCCACCCTGGGAGGGACAGGGCGACCGACGGGTCGCGACCCCGGACACGTCTGGAGCGACGATGAGTACCCAGTGGAAGGCCCGCGCCGACCGGTTCGAGACCTCCGCGCGCGGCCGCGCCGTACTGGCCGACCCCCGGCTGAACCGCGGCACGGCGTTCACCGAGCAGGAGCGCCGGGAGCTGGGCCTGGACGGGCTGGTCCCGCCCCGGGTCCTGACCCTCGACCAGCAGGCCGACCGGGCGTACGGCCAGTACTCGGCCCAGCCCACCGACCTGGCCAAGCACGTCAACCTCGCGGCCCTGCACGACCGCAACGAGGTGCTGTTCTACCGGCTGCTGAGCGATCACCTCTCGGAGATGCTGCCCATCGTGTACACGCCGACGGTCGGTACGGCCATCGAGCGGTACAGCACCGAGTACCGGCGGCCGCGGGGCATCTACCTGTCGGTCGACGCGCCCGAGGACATGGAACGGGCCCTGCGCGCCTCCGGACTGGGCGCCGAGGACGTCGACCTGGTCGTGGCGACCGACGGCGAGGCCATCCTGGGCATCGGCGACTGGGGCGTGGGCGGCATCGACATCTCCGTCGGCAAGCTCGCCGTCTACACGGCCGCCGCCGGCATCGACCCGGCCCGCACGCTCGCCGTCGTCCTCGATGTCGGCACCAACCGCAAGCAGCTCCTCGACGACCCGCTGTACCTGGGCAACCGCCACCCCCGGGTGGACACCGAGACCTACGACGCGTTCATCGAGCGCTACGTCAGCACCGCGGAGCGCCTCTTCCCCGACGCGCTGCTGCACTTCGAGGACTTCGGTCCGGCCAACGCGCGCCGCATCCTCGACCGCTACCGGGGTGAGCACTTCGTCTTCAACGACGACATCCAGGGCACGGGCGCGGTCAACCTGGCCGCCGTGCTGTCCGGCGTTCGGGCCAGCGGGATGCCGTTGCCCGAGCAACGGGTCGTGGTCTTCGGCGCCGGTACGGCGGGCATGGGCATCGCCGACCAGCTGCGGGACGCCATGGTCGCGGAGGGGCTGAGCCGTCAGGAGGCCACCGCCCGTTTCTGGGCCGTGGACCGCTACGGGCTGGTCACCCGAGGCCAGGAGGGTCTGCGCGACTTCCAGGCCCCCTACGCGCGGTCCGTCGACGAGGTCGCCGACTGGCAGCGGGACGATGAGGTCGGCGGCTACTCGCTGGAGGAGGTGGTGCGCCGGGTGCGGCCCACCGTGCTGATCGGCACCTCGGGACAAGGCGGTGCCTTCACCGAGAGCATCGTGCGGGAGATGGCCGAGCACACCGAGCGCCCGATCGTCCTGCCGATGTCCAACCCCACCCGGCTCGCCGAGGCCGTGCCCTCCGAGCTGCTGGACTGGACCGACGGCCGTGCGCTCGTCGCGACCGGCAGCCCCTTCGAGCCGGTGACCAGCGGCGGGGTCACCTACGAGATCGGCCAGGCCAACAACGCGCTCATCTTCCCCGGCCTCGGCCTCGGCGCCGTCGTCACCCGCGCCACCCGCGTCACCGACTCCATGCTGTCCGCCGCCGCCCACGCCGTCGCCGAGCAGGTGGACTCCACGGAACAGGGCGCCTCGCTCCTCCCCCACACCCGGGACCTGCGGCGCACCTCCGCCGCCGTGGCGGTCGCCGTGGCACGGGCCGCGGCCGAGGACGGCGTCGCCCGCGAGCGGGTGGACGACCGCATCGAGGAGCGGGTGCGGGAGGCCATGTGGGAGCCGGTGTACCGGCCGGTGGTGGCGGTCTGAGGTGCCGGGGACAGGGATTGGTATGAGCGGCGGGGCGATCGAACGCGGGCGGGCCACCCGGTTGTTCGCGGCGACGAGGGAACTGGTGGGCCAGGACGACCGGCTGCTGTCGCCGCTGCTGGTGCTGACCCTGCTCAGCGGGGTGGTCGACGCGGTCAGCCTGCTCGGCCTGGGGCATGTCTTCGTGGCCAACATGACGGGCAACCTCGTCCTCGTCGGCCTGTCGCTCGCCGCGTCGCCGGAGTCCTCCGCCGCCGGTCCCGTGGTGGCCCTCGGCGGCTTTGTCGCGGGTGCCCTGCTGGTGCGCGCGGTGGCACCCCGCCATGTCGACCACCGGTCGCTGCTCGGCGTCTGCGCCGCGCTGGAAGCGGTGCTGTTCGTCGCGGCGGCCCTGAACTGGTCGTACGGTGACGGGAAGGCGCTGCCGATCCTGTTGTGCGCGGTGGCGCTGGGCATGCAGAACGCGGCGGTCCGTCGGCTCGGCCTGGCGGGGCTCACCACCACGGTGATGACCAGCACGTTGACCGGCCTGGTCGCGGGCCGCGCGGAGGAGCGCACGGCGTCGACGTCGCGCCGACAGACGCTCAGTGTGCTCACCCTCATCGCCGGTGCCGCGCTGGGCGCGGTGGCCGTGCGGTCGGCGGGCACGCCCGGGACGCTGGCGGCGGTGGCCGTGCTCGCGGTCGTCGTGGCGGTCACCGTGCTCGTGCGCGAATCCGGCACGAGGAGCGGGGCCAGGGCGTGATCCGTGCGCTCAGCTCGCGTTGGGCCGGGCGAGGCCGATGTCGTACGCGAAGATCACGGCCTTGATGCGGTCACGGGCGCCGATCTTCGCCAGGACCCGCCCGACGTGGGTCTTCACGGTGGACTCGGACAGCACGAAGTGGGTGGCGATCTCGCCGTTGGTCCACCCCTTGCCGATGGCCTCGAGGCTCTCGCGCTCCCGCTCGGTGAGCGTGGTCCGCCTCGGGTCCTCGTCGAGGTCGCGTCCGGTGCGCGGCCGGCCGTGGGCGTACTCGTCCAGGATGCGGCGGGTCAGGGCGGGGGCGATGACGGCGTCGCCGGCGGCCACGGCACGGATCCCGGCGAGGAGTTCCTCGGGGCGGGCGTCTTTGAGGAGGAAGCCGCTGGCTCCGGCGCTCAAGGCGGCGTGGACGTACTCGTCGAGGTCGAACGTGGTCAGCACCAGTGGCGCCGTCGCCACCAAGCGATAGCCATGCGCTGCCACTACAAACGCCGCACCACCGGTCACGAACTTCGACCACATGACGACGCGTCAGCTGAGTATGCTCAGAAAACAGCCCCTGACCAGCGGCGATAGCGAGCTGCAACTGGAGTACTAGTACTCCAGTCGTAGATCCTGATCAGGCCTCATGGGATGCTGCCCAGCATGGTCGCGAAGCTGCAGTGTCTCGTGTTGGACTGTGCCGATGTTGCTGAGCTGTCCCGGTTCTACCAGTCGTTTCTTGGCGGCGTGGTGAACCAACCGGATCCGAGGTGGTCGCTCGGCGAGCACTGGGCGACTCTCCACACCGACGGTGGGTTCGTGCTGGCCTTCCAGCGCGTGGAAGACCACCAGCCGCCGCAATGGCCAGACCCCAACCGCCCCCAGCAGTTCCACCTCGATCTCGGGGTTGAGGACCTGGACCAGGCCCAGGAAGACGTCATCAAGCGCGGCGCCACACTGCTCGACGACGGCGATGGGACACGGAGTTGGCGCATATTCGCCGATCCCGCAGGACACCCGTTCTGCCTGGTCCGGGACTAACCGGAGACATCGAAGAGGTGCGGCCACCGTTGATCATCGTGAGTTGTGTGGGCAGACGAAGATCACTCGGTGGCCCCGTGCCACAGCGTAGTGCCTACCCGGTGGCGATCGATGTTCGACCACCTGATGGGCCGCGTCGCCGGCCGGTTCACGCGGATTGAACCACGTCGCCGCGCAACGGCGTTGGCGCTCGGAGAACTCCCAGGTCGCCGTCTACCTCGTCTACTCCACCGCCCACGGACACGCGGCCATCGACCGCGCCCTGTATGTGTCCCGCTCGTGGACCGAGGACCCGGACCGCTGCAGGAGCGCGGGCATCCCCGACAACCTGGCGTTCGCCACCACGGCCCAACTCGCCGCGCGCATGGTCGCGCGGGCCCTGGAGGCGGGACACCCGCGCGCTGGTTCGCGGGAGACGAGATCTACGGCGACAACCCGCACCTGCGGACCGTCCTGGAACGTCGCCGCATCGGCTACGTCCTGGCCGTCTCCAGCACCCACCCCGTCGTCACGCACGCTGGGAAGTTCCAGGCGAAGGCCCTGACCGCGCGGATCCCGAAGCGGGCCTGGCAGCGGCTGTCGGCCGGAGCGGGCGCGAAGGGCAAGCGGTACTACGACTGGGCACAGATCGACATCCACGACCCGGCCCGGCGGCCCTCAGACATGCGGACGGCTTCGCGCAGCCGGTCATGCAACTCGGTCACCAGTCCCGTGTCCCGCCAGCGGCGAAGAAGGCATACACGCGTGGCCGGGGCGGGAAGTCGGCGGGCATCGCCCGCCATTTGATGCCGTTGTCGACGAGGTAGCGCACGGCATCGATCATCTGCCGGTGGCAGTAGCCCTCCGGACGGCCGCCCCGGCCCGCCAGCCATCCCGGCACCGGGAGCAGGTCCCGCACCAGTGCCCACTCCGCATCGCTCATGTCCGAGTCGTGCCGGGGCCGGCGCTCCGGCCGGTCAGCGCGTTCCCGAACCGATGGGCGAGACAGTCACACCCACGGGTGGACCGACTGGACCCGGCAACCACGACCACGCGACACTTCGACAACACGGCCTCTTGCTTCTCGCTGGACTCGACAACCGCGAGCTACGGCCGTCGATCTGAACGCCGGCGGTGGCGCTCTGCTGATGGCCCTGCTGACCAGCCATGGTCAGCAGCTCTCTACAACCCTGGCCGAACCGTCCACCACGCCGCTTCCCGTGGCTACCGGTTACCGTGGAGACGGCAAGACCGATGCGAAGGACGCCTACGTTATTGCCGACCAGGCACGGATGCGCCGGGACCTGCAGCCTCTGCAGGAATGGGACGAGATCGCGGTGGACCTGAAGATCCTCACCGCCCGCCGCTACGACCTCGCCGCCGACCGCACCCGCGCCGTCAACCGGATGCGGGAACAGCTGCTGGAGTACTTCCCGGCCCTGGAACGGACCTTCGATTACGCCGCGTCCAAAGCCGCACTGATCCTTTTGACCGGCTACCAGACTCCGGCCGACCTGCGCCGGGTCGGCCCGAGCCGGCTCGCCACCTGGCTGAAGAACCGTAAAGTGCGTGGCGCCCAGGCGGTGGCCGATGCGGCTGTTGCTGCGTCGCAGGCCCAGCACATCGCCGTGGCCGGGGAGAGCACAGCCGCCGCTTTGGTGAACACCCTGGCCCGGTCCGTTCTGGCTCTCAACGAAGAGATCGCCGCCGTCAGGCCGATGGCAATCAGAGCCGCACCTCCTTCGGAGTCGGCATAGCGGATGGGACGTTCCTCGCCGCCTTCACCGCAGAAGAAGTACGTGCCCCCCAGCACCGTCGCCAGCGAACCCCTCAAGCGCGGCGCCCGAGGTGAGGTGCACTTCCTCGACATGATCGCCTCGGTCCAGGTCGAAGTCACCCGGCCAAGCGAGAATTCGGGCAGCTTCTTCCTGCTCACGGACGGCAGCGATCAACGATTCCATGGTCTGCAGCCTACGGCCCACTGCTTGACAAACATGATTGGGAATCAGTCACAGGTGAGCCGAAGCACGATAGGTGTCACCATCAACCTCTACTGACCTGCGGCTTCGGTGAGGCCGAAGCACGGTAGATGTCACCAGGTGGGCGCGCTATCTGTCACGGTGGCGTGCGAAGCAGGGGCAGTGTCACCGGCGCCGGTGCTTCGCCGGTCGCCTGAGCTGCCCAGCGGGTCGTGGAGAGCCCGGCACCACTCGTCCGGAGATCTTGGTGACAGCTGTCGCCCTTCGGCTCACCGTCGAGAATGCTCCCGAAGGGTCCGGCTGAAAGTACTCAATGTCAGGCCGGGTCGCCCGCCGTTTCCGTCCGGTCAGGACGGAAGATTTCCTCGATGGTCAGGCCGAAGACGTCGGCGATGGTGAACGCCAGAGGCAGGCTGGGATCGTACCGCTCGGTTTCGATGGCGTTGATGGCCTGCCGGGAGACCTGGCACCGGTCGGCCAGGTCGGCCTGGCTCCACCGGCGAGCTGCACGCAGTTCGCGGAGTCGGTTCTTCACAGTGCGCCGTCACCGGTTCAGGCGGGTACGCAGGTCGGCGATCGTCATCCAGATGCCCACGCCGCCAAGGAGGATCAACTGCGCGAGCTGATGGAGCTGGATGATGCCCGCGGCATCGAGCAGGGTAGCCACTTGCAGCCCCACGAGGACCGCGGCGAACGCGATGGCCATGCTCTCCAGCTGAATCCTGCGCAGGTATTCGTCCGCGCGCCGGAATGCCCGTAGCAGCACCCAGACGATCGCGAGGGTGAAGACGGCGGTGGTTGCGATCCACCACGCCTTCTGGGCGGTGCTCTGATGGGGGTTGCTGCCCAGTGCCAGGGCTATCACGCCCAACGTAGACACGGGTATGCCGTCGATGAGTACAGCGCGACGGGCCGCGCGCGTCACCTGGTCCTGCTGTACCTGCTTTGCCATGTGGATGAATGTAAGGTGTCCCTTCCATTAGGTCGAGCAACCCTGACCTAGTGGAAGGGACACCTTCCATTTCGGGGATGTTGAACGACAACCGGCTCCTGACCCGCCGGGCGTTGCTCGGCACCGCCTTAGCGTCAGCCAACGCTTCCGTCCCTACGGCCACCGCAGCATCCGCCCGGTCGCGACCCGCCGCGGACGCGCCGACCGCAGCCAACCCCACACCGCTCGGAAGGCGACTCACGGGACGAGCGCACGCGAAACGGCTGGTATTACTGGGGCATGCAGGAAGAGATTGCACGCTCCGCTATCGACACGTTCATCTCCGCGTTCAACGCCTCGGACGACAGTTATGTGACTGCCCTGCTCTCCCAGGCTCTGACCTCAGACGTGGTCTTCTGGGGGCCGCTGGGTCGCAGCGAAGGAATCGCGGCGGTCGAGCGGTTCGTGCTGGACATCCGGCGCCACCCGGCGGGGACCGGCACGATGGTGCGCTGCTCGGCGGTGGACATGCCTGACGAGTGGGCCCGGTACCAGTGGGTCTTCACCACGCCGGACGGAGGTCCCCGCCTGGCGGGAACGGACGTCGTCCATCTGCGGCGGAGCCTCATCGACCAGGTCATCGTCTTTGCGGGGGAGATCGAGCCGTCCGCCTCTTGAATCATCCTTCTGTCACTGTCCTTTTCCTGAACTCGCGCCGTCGGCGTTCGGGTGCTGCGGTTCGTGGTTGGTCAGGCTTCGGTGTTGAAGGGGCGTCCGCCCAGCGGATGCCCTTCTCGCTGCGGACGCGGGCGCGTTCCCGCATAGGGCTGCAGGCAGCGCCCTGCTCACCACCCACCACTGTTCGCAGCCCCCGCGATCTTGGATGATCGAACCATGCCCGAAGCCCCTGATATCGCCACGGCCTGGCGCCACCTGCTGGAGCGGACTCCAGGGACCCGCCAAGGCGACCCGCCGGTCATCGAAGCCGCGCACGCACAACCGCAGCTGCGAGCCCTCTACCCCTTCCCGACCCATGGCACATTGCACTTCTTGAGCAGCGCCCCGCCCTGGCGCAAGCCAGACAACCTGCCCTTCATCGTCTGCAGTGGGCCGCCCTACAAGGTCTATGCGTCCGGCTACGCCGCCCTTCTCGGCGAAGGAGCGACACCTGAAGAAGCTGCCGCTCTCGTGGTCGCCCATCTGCCGACCGGCACCACGCGCACGGGAGGTTGAGGCGACCCAACCCCTGGGGAGTTCCGTGAACTCTGCTCTGGGGAATTCCGGGCTCTGGCGAAGATCTTGTGATCACCCAGCGTTGGAGCCCATCCGAGGGGTGTCGAGGGTCTCAGGCATGATGATCGGATGCCGAACACTGCTGCGAGTTCCGCTCTGCTCGATCATCTCCGCAGGACGCTCCCGGGCCGCGTCGTCGATGAGGTGTCGGGGGTCGACGGGCCGATCGAGGATCGTGTGCCCGGCTTTCGGGTGTTCCGGGTCCACCCAGCTCACCCTGGCGACTGGTGGCTGTATGTGACGTCAGGATGCTGGGAATCGACGCAACACGACGGCCATGGGGTTGAGTTCTTCCTCGCGGCGCCGCGCGACGAGTGGCTCAACCTGGAGAGCGTCACGATGAATGCGTACTACCACTGCGGGCCCGTTCACCAACGACTCGATGTCGGGCACACCGTACCGATCGGCAGGCCATGGCTCGACGACTCGGACTGCGATCACTACCTGGTGAGTCTGCCTTATCCATTCGGGCCCGAGTTCGAGATCTGCAAGTGGGGCGATGGTGCCCATGCCCGGATCCTGTGGCTGTTGCCGATCAGCAAGGCGGAGAAGGACTTCCGGCGGGAGGCCGGGTTGGAAGCGTTGGAGAGCCGATTCGAGGAGCTGGGGATCGACCCAGTCGATCCCCAGCGGGCATC
The DNA here is from genome assembly GCF_042891825.1 of Streptomyces sp. NPDC001852. NCBI lineage: Bacteria > Bacillati > Actinomycetota > Actinomycetes > Kitasatosporales > Streptomycetaceae > Streptomyces > Streptomyces sp. NPDC001852. The sequence continues at coordinate 65,760 of NZ_JBIATN010000032.1, read as the reverse complement.
CGTGGTCTGAGTCGCGACAGCCGAGAAGCAGGCCGGACACGCAAGTCCGGACGCAGTCAGGGTGTGAGGAGGACACGTTTGCGGAGCAAGTCGAGGTTGGCTCGGCCATAGCCTTTCCCCTTGAGGAGCTTGATCCGCGTGAAGTGGCCTTCGACCTGGCCCGAGCCCCAGGAGCTTGATAGGCCGGCGACGACGGCTCCTGGTCCCGGCGCAGGCCGGTGACCAGGGAGTGCAGTGCGGGTAGGTCGTCGGCGAGGACGATCGTGACCTTGCCGAGCACCCTCTTCCACTACACCAGCATCACGTCCTGGGAAGAGATCCGCGCGTCCGGCTACATCGACACCACATCCCAGGCAACACGCCATCTGGACGGCCGGTTGCCGCATGTGTGGCTCACCAACGGCCCCTGGCACGACAGCGGCCTGCGGGACCCGGACCGGACCGGCGTCCGGATATCAGTCGCCTCCGCCCCGTCCATCCTCTACTGGCCGCTACGGCGCGAGCGGTGCGACAACCGGACCGCCGTGGAGCAAGCCGGAGGCGACCCAGCAGCCTGGTACCTCTCCGATCAGCCCATCACAGCCGAGTACTGGCGCGCGGTGATCCGGATGGACACACGCGAAACACTCCTCAGCACGGACGCCGCTGAGCACCCGGTCTCATCCTGGGCAACAATGCCCATCCCATCCCGGATCAACGAAGCAATCCGCCGCCTCGACCGGCTCAGGCCGTCCGACCCATTTCGCGCCCGCCGGATCGACCAGCAGATCGTCAATCTGAAAGCCATCATCGGCCGGAGCGAACCGCAACAACGGCAACGAGCAGCATGGCGGACTCTGAAGGCCAAGATCGCGTCCTTCACAGAACCCCCGCCGCGACCGAACCGCAACCGGCCGCCTCGAACGCCCGGCCTGCTGTACCCGGGCCCCCTCACACGCCTACACGCACGACAACCTGTCGTGGCCTCGGAGTGCCCATCGTCGCCGTCGTAGCTGGTCGGCGGGCCCGTCGCCGCCCGCCATACGGAAGGCGCACTTGGCCCTGGAATCTGCCCGAGGTCGACCGAGACCGGCTCCCCGGAATGTCTGTGCAGATCCCCCTGGCCTACTGGTATCACGGGCCGTCACTGTCAACACGAAGCGTCACCACCGGATGTGAGACAGAGCCGCTCGTTTGACAGACTCCAGGCCGTCGCCGCAGTGTGTCGTCCAGCCAGTCGTAGATGCGGGCGAGGGCCAGTCGCTGGGCGCCCGCCTGGCAGTGGGCATCGGCACCCTCCGCCGAGGTGAACTCCATCAGGGTCCGGGGGCAGGTGAGGTGGTCGTAGAGCTGCCGGGCCTGCCCACCGAAGAACAGGTCCTCGACGGCCTCGCAGACCAGCGTGGGGCACTCGATCCGTTCGGCGAGGCCGTCGCGGAGGTGGTAGTCGAGATAGGCGGCACCGAAGGCGCGGGGGGTGTCGGCTCCCATCACGTACATGCCGTGGTTCAACGCCCACCGCATGACTGGGTCGGTGGCGATCAAGTGGTGCAGGCGGGCGTCGAGTTCGGGGTCCGAGACCGCGCGGAGCCGCCGCTCGGCCTCGTCCCGGTCACCGGGTACGGCGTTGGTGACCGCCTGGCCGAGGTCGTAGACGCCGTCCAGGGCGATCACCGCCGCCAGCCGGCGTTCGAAGGCCGCCGCCCTCGGGGCGAGCAGTCCGCCCATGCTGTTGCCAAGCAACGCGACCCGGCCTGCGTCGACTTCCGGCAGGGTCAGCGCGAAGTCGAGGACGGGGCCCACGACGTTCTCCCAGTCCGGACGGAAGACCAGCCCGTCGTGGTGCAACGGCCCCGGCTGCCCCGGGCCTTCGAAGACGAGGACGGTGTAGCCGCGCTCCACACCCGCCATCGCCCCGAAGAAATGCATCTCCTCGGCCGTGCCGTCGAAGCCGTTGTGCATCACCACGGTCGGCCGGGCGGTCGTGGAGGCGTCGGCCCGGTAGAGGTAGCCGGGCAGGGTGCCGCCTTCGTAGGGGATGCGGACCGGCTCGATCCGTGGAGTGGTGAACAGTTCCGCGGCGGCGTGGAAGCACTCCACGCTGCGGTCGTAGGCGTGGTGGTGGCGGGGGTCGCACGGGTTTCCGTGCAGGAAGAACTCCGCCGACCGGTAGTAGTTCGACGCCCGGAGGAATCCGTCACGGGCGCTGACCGGGTGGCCCTGCGCCAGGGCCCGCCGGGCCTCGGCGGACACGCGGTCTGCGGTGGCCAGCCACTCGTCGTGCCAGCTGCCGTAGTCGCCCTCCACGATGCGCACACTCGTCGAGACGACCTCGCCGAAGTCGGCCCCGCCGTAGGTGATGTGGCCGAACGACCGCAGGGTCTCGTACCAGAACTGGGCGTCTTTCGGGAACAGCAGGGGTTTCATGATCGCTCCTTGTCGTGCGGGGGCTGGGGGATGTCCGGGGCCCTGGGGGACGAGTCGTGCCCGTCCCCCAGGGCGGGTGGTGGTGATCAGCCCAGGTTCCCCTCGGGGGCGCTGTCGGGGATCCAGGAGCCATGGAGCCCGGCGCTCACCCGGTGAGGCAGGTGGACGGTGGCGATCCGGTCGAGGCCGGAGGCGTCGAGGACCAGCAGGTGCGAGGCGTCCTGCTTGAGGTCGGAGACGACGGTGAGCAGGTACCCGTCGTCCTCACGGGTTGCTCCGGCGGCGGGGACGAACACGGCTTCGCTGGGCATGCGGGCGTCGCCGACCTGGTAGATGCGGCGGGCACCGCTGGTGCGGTCGTACTTGACCAGGCCGTAACCGCCGAGGCCCTTCTCGTCGGGGAAGGAGATTGCGTACTGGTAGCGGTTCTCGGCGCCCACGTAGTCCTCGTTGAGAGTCGGGAACTCCACCGGCAGGTCGTCGATGATCTGCTCGTCGACGCTGCCGGCTGTCAGGTCGACCACCCAACGGCGGGTGTAGGAGCGGGCGACGGGCTCGCTTCCGCGCCCGGGCGCGCCGATCCACCAGTTCCAGGAGAGGTGGAAGCCCTCGCGGTCCACCGTGGGGCCCTCCAGGACGATGCGGCCCTGGCCGTCCTCGTAGGCGTTGGCGACGTGCAGCATGTTGCCCGGTTCGATGGAGAACCAGCGGATGTGGCCGGCGCCGTCTTCACCGCGGGGCATGACACCGATGCGGGAGGGCTGCTGGTCACTCCAGCCGTAGGGGATGCCGGAGTGGTCCGCCGGGTCGAAGGTGACGTTGCCCTCGACGAAGACCACGTGGTGGCGCGTGATGGCGAAGTCGTGCTTGAGCGAGGCCGTCGCTCCCTGCACCTCGGCACTGTGGACGATCTCGCCCTTGGCGTCGGCGACGTAGTACACCAGGTAGGGCGGGAACGGCGAGGACCCGAAGAAGTGGAGCTCCCCCGTCAGCGGGTCCTCCTTGGGGTGCGCGGTCATCGCGGTGCGCAGTTTGCCGTCGAAGTCGTAGGCGCCGACCGTTTCCAGGTCCTGGCCGAGTTCGAAGGGGTGGTTCGCCTCGCACAGCGCGAGCAGCCGTCCGGCGTGCTCGATGACGTGAGTGCCGGCGGTGCTGGCGGTCAGGTCCGGTCCGTGCTCGGTCATGTAGGGGGCGCCGTCCAGGGCGGGGGTGTGCACCCAGCGGTTGCGGTACCACTCGGCGCGGCCCTCGCGCAGCCGGATGCCGTGGACCATACCGCTGCCCTTGAACCAGTGGGTGGGGGTGACGCCGGGCTTGGGGTTGTGGCCGTTGCGGAGCAGCCGGCCGGTCAGCTCGGCGGGCAGGGTGCCCTCGACGGTGAGTCCGGTGGCGGTGATCTCGTCGGCGACGGGCTTGTAGTGGCCGGTCAGGTACGGCTTGTCAGCAGTCATGGAAGAAACCTCTTTCGGTGATGCGACATGATGTGGTGTGTCGTCAGGCGGTGTGTTCTGCACGCGCCTTGAGGCTGGAGAGCCAGTTCTCCAGGGACTGGTGGAGGGCCTTGCCGAGCCGGTCGGCCGCGGCTTCGACCGAGGTGCCGCTCCAGGACTCCTCGGTGCGGACGATGACGTGGTCGCCGCTCTGCTCGAACGTCCATACGTGCATGCCGGTGATGCCGCCGGCGGGGCCGCCCCACACGATCCGCTCGCCGGGGACCAGTTCGTGCACGGTGGAGGTGATGTCCAGTCCGTGGGTTCGCCAGGTGAAGGAACTGCCGGGCCTGAGTGGGCCGTTGACCTCAGCCCGGTCGACGTCCGCGTTCCATGTGGGCCAGGCCGCGATGTCGGTGTGCAGGTCCCACACCGTCGTGAGCGGGGCGTCGATCACTGTGCTCAGGCGGACGGTGACGGGGGCGGTCTCGTCGATAGTGGCCATGAGTGTGCTTCCATTTCTGATGGGTTGTGCCGGTGGTTGATGGCTTGTGCCGGTGGTTGATGGCTTGTGCGGTGGTCGGCTGATCCATCGGTTCAGCCGATCCGGGACGCTCGTGGGGTGTACGGGCCGGAGGCCGGGCAGGTGGGGGCGGTTGCGGTCCGCTCACCGGTACGGCGGGTGAGGAGCGGCGCGAGGAAGGCCGTGACGGCGAGGATCGCGGACGAGACGGTGAACGCGACCCGGTAGCCCGCGGTGAGCGCCTCCACGTGCGACCGGTGGACCGCGGCGTTCGCGGTGACCGAGGCGGCGAGTGTCGCGAGGGCGGCGAGTCCGATCGCGCCACCGACCTGGCGGGTGGTGTTCACCAGTCCCCCGGCCAGGCCCGCGTCCTGTGGCGGGACGCCGTCCACGGCGAGTGCGGTGAGCTGGACGAAGGCGATGCTCAAGCCGAGGCCGACCAGGGTGCTGGGACCGAGGACGTCGACGAAGTAGCTCCCGTCGGCACTGATCCGCGACAGCCACAGCAGGCCCGCGGCCTCGGTGAGCAGGGCTGCCGTCACGGTCGCGGTGGCGCCGATGCGCCGGGACAGGCGCGGGGCCAGGGTCGATCCGAGCATGTTGGCTACCGCGAGGGGCAGTTGGCCCATGCCAGCTGCCAGGGGGCTGGATCCGAGGACCTGTTGCTGGTAGAGCGGCAGGAAGAAGAACAGGGCGATCCACACGGATCCCAGCAGGGCCATCAGCAGGTTGCCCGCAGCCACCCGGCCCGTGGTGAACATACGTGGCGGTATGAGCGCGTTCGGCCGGCGAAGCTCGATCACGCCGAAGGCCGCGAGCAGTGCGGCGGCGGCGCCGAGGGCACCGAGCACGCGGCCGTCCGTCCAGCCGACGCCGCGTGCGGTGGTCAGTCCCCAGACCAGGGCGGTCAGGGCAAGGGTGACGGTGACGGTGCCCAGCAGATCGAAGCGCCCGGCCTTGCGGCCGGCCGACGGTGGCACGAGTGCCGCCACGGCGGCCAGGACGAGTACGGTCCCCAGCGCGACGGCGTAGAAGATCCATGCCCAGCCCCACGCCTGCGTGAGGACACCACCCAGCAGGACGCCGCCCGCTCCCCCGGCCCCGGACACCGCGCCCCACACCCCCAGTGCCCTGCCGCGCCCGGGACCGGGCGGGAACAGGTCCATGGCCAAGGCCAACGCCGCGGGGGCGATGGCGGCGGCACCGAGGCCCTGAACGGCGCGGGCCGCGATCAGCACGCCCGGGAAGGTGGCCGCACCCGCTGCCAGCGAGGCAGCCGCGAACAGCGCGAGGCCGGCGGCCAGCACCCGGCGGCGACCGAGTAGGTCGGCCGCCCGCCCCCCGGCCAGAAGAAGCGCGCCGAACGCCAAGCCGTAGGCGTTGACCACCCAGGTGGTGCCACTGTCCGACAGGCCGACACCGGCGCGGATCTGCGGCAGCGCGACGTTCACGATCGAGGTGGCGAGCATGACGGTGAACTGGGCCGCCGCGAGCACCGCGAGCACGGCCGACTGCCTGGGGGCGGGCGGAGTCCGCCCCGGTTGTGTGCGTGGGAGGTTCATGGCGCACAGCCTCGTGCGGAGCGGTGTCCACTCTCCAGGTCAGTCAGGGTTGATGACTGTCCACTCCTGTCCGTAGCTGTCCACCCCGTCCTGCCGACGCCGGGCGCCGGCCGTGGCTATCGGGGGCCGTGCAGCTCCTGCCGCCACAGGGCCTCGCAGAGCAGGTCCATGCCCTGGCGCAGGTGGCGCCGGTAGGTGCCGTACGGCAGTGCGAGGCGGCGGGCGGCGGCCTCCTGGGTGGGCGCGCCGGAGAAGTAGCCCGCCGTCAGGGCCTCGCGGGCGCGCACGCCGCGCGGGTCACCGGCAAGGTCGTCGACGGCCCGGCGGAGCAGGGCGCGCAGTTCCTGGACGGGGTCGGAGAGGTCGGCCGCCAGCCGGGTGCGCGTCAGGGCGCAGGCTGCGAAGGCGGCCGGGTCGCGCCAGTGCGTCAGGGCTTCGCGCACGGCCTGGTCGAACGCGGTGCGAGAGAAGGCCGACGGCCCGGACGGGGCAGGGGCGTCGGTGGCCGAGATGAAGCGGTTGAGCCAGGCCTCGACGGGCACTCGGCGCCAGTCGACGCCGAACAGGCCGTAGGTGTGCTCGCCCACCCGCGGTCGCGCACCGGTGTCGCTGAGGGTGCCCTTGACGCGCTCGGCCCAGGTCTCGGCGTCCCGCCAGACGGCGAAGCCGTAGGCACGGCCGCGGGCGCGGGCGGCCTCCGCCTGGGCGCGGGAACTGCTCAGGTCGATGACGCGTGAGGGGACCTGGTACCGCTCGGGGTAGACCGAGAAGCGGCTGATGCCGATGTGTTCGCCGGGGCTCACCGGCGCGGTGGCGTCGGTGTGTTCCCACGCCGCGGCGACGACGGGATCGGTGGCCAGGTCCTGGGGGTCGGGAGGAGCCGGCAGGACGAGCCGGGCAGTGAATGCCACGATGCGGCCCGTGCTGACGAGGCGATAGACGCTGAAGGCCTGCGGCTGGCGCTGTGCCCAGTACCGGACCAGTTCTGCCGAGGCGCGCCCCTCGGTCTCCGCTGCCATCCGCAGCACGACGTCCATGTCGTCCGGGTGCAGCGGGCGGTCGTGCACCTCGTCCTCGCGGGACCAGGTGCGTAGCCGGGCCAGGATCTTCCCCTCGCGAAAGAGGTAGAAGAGCTCGTCGGTGACGGTCCAGACCCGTTCCTCGGGCGCCTCTCGCAGCAGGCGCAGGTATTCCTCCGCCAGTCGGCGGCGCATCGTCACGAACGCCTGGGGAGCCCGCCAGCGGAGATCGGCGGCGAGCGTCTCGCGTGCCGCGTCGTGCGGGTGCAGCCCGCGATGCGTGGATTCCATGAAGGGCAGGTCCCGCAGCCAGGAGAAGAGAAGATGGGCGTCCTCCTCCGGCAGCACCGCGGTGAGCAGTTCCTCGGATGTCGAGTGAGCCTGTGCCGCCACCTCCAGGGCACGGCGGTGGGAAGCCGAGGGCACCTCACCGATCAGCCCTGTCAGCAGGGTTCGCAGGACATCCGCCGAAGGGGACCAGATCTCCTCCCGGCTGCAGCCCGTCGATCCTGCGGCCGCGGCGAGGGACAACGCCAGGGGGTTGCCTCCGGCGAAGCGCAGCACCCGGTCCCGCAGTTCGGGCCGGATCCGCGCCGCGGCCAGCAGGCTCCGGGCCTGTTCCTCGGAGAACGGCTCCAGCTCGGTCACGTGCAAGAGCCCGGCCCAGGCGGGGTCGGCGGTCCACTGCGGCTGCGGAGCGAGCCGACCGGCCAGGACGACGAGGGCGCCGTCAGCGGCGCGCGGCAGAAAGTGCTGCCACAGCCAGCTTTCCAGCCACTGGCAGTGCTCGAAGGAGTCCAGGACCAGGACCGTGCCGGGAACGTCCAGGAAAGGACCGGCCGCGCGCTCGAAAACGTCCGGGTCCCGGCTGAGGAAACGGCCGTCCAGTTCGACGAGCAGCCGGCCTGCCGCACGAGCCTGGTCCGCCAGGCAGCGCAGAAGCGTCGACTTCCCTATGCCGCCCGGCCCGAACACGTAGAACGCGAACGGCGCCTGCGGATCGCCGGCCAAGGCCCTCTCGAAGCACCTGAGTTCCTCGTCCCGGCCGACGAAGGCCCGTATGCGTGCCCTGCTCAGTCTCTCACCCACGGACACCATGGCCGCTCCCGTCCCCATGTCTCGGCACCGGACAGCCATGTCCGGAGACATCCACCGGCCCTCGCGGAGACGGGCATCGGCCGAAGGCGCGTCTTGCGGTGGTCCGTCCGCCGCCTCTTGCGCCGTTCCGCTCGAACTGACCGGGACCACGCCACGCACTCGTTCAGAGAGACGGCTTTCAGCCTCTCGAGGTTCGCACGGCCCCCATGAGGACCTCCAGAAGGCAGCACGCGCCGAAGGTCCCGTCCGTGTCACTTGACGAGACCCAGGTTCCCGTCGTCGGGATGGCCGGTGACCAGGAGGGTGGTCTCTTCGACGCGCTGGAAGCGACCGTCGGGCGCGAACCGGGCGAAGAGGTAGACCTCGGTGCGGGACGTGCGGCCGTTGTGCTGAGTCACGGTGACGGTGTGGCGGTCGGCGTAGCGCAGCCCGTCGCGGAGTTCGTCGTGGACCTCTATGTGTCCGCTGCGGACCAGGGAGCGGAGACGTGTCATGTGCTGTGCGAAGGAGGTCCGGTCACTCCACACGCCATCCGTGCGCTGACGGTAGTCGGGGGTGAAGTGCCGGTCGAGGGCTTCGTCGAGGTCAAGGGCCGGTTTGAAGAGCAGGTCTGTGAGGGCGCGGGTGATGTCCGTGGGTGTCATCGCTGTTTTCTCCTGGAGAGGATGGCGGCGCCGTCCGGTGGGGCTGCTGCGGACGGGAAAGGTGCCGCCCGCCCCGCCGGAGGTCAGTGAAGTTCGGGCGTCCTTCGGGCGGGGGTGAATTCCACGCAGAGGGAGGCGGGGCCACGGGTGTACAGGCCGGTCTCCCGGTAGCGGAAGCCGGGGGTGTGGCGGACCTGGTCGAGCAGGGAGAGGAGCATCGCGGCGACGGTCTCGATCTCCGCGCGAGCGAAGGCTGCGCCGACGCACTGGTGGAGTCCCGAGCCGAAAGCCAGGTGTTGGGCGGCAGCGGTGAAGGAGCGGGCGGTGCCCAGGTCCGTACGAAGGATGTCGAAAGTGTCCGGCACGGCGAAGGCGTCGGGGTCACGGTTGGCTGCACCGATCATGCAGAAGACGGTGGCACCTGCCGGGACGGTGCTGCCGGCGAACACGGCGTCCCGCTCCGCCCGGCGGGGGACGAGCTGGACGGGCGGGGTGTAGCGCAGTGTCTCGGCGATCGCGGCGGACAGCAGGGTCGGATCCTGGCGGACCTGCGCCAACTGTTCCGGGTGGTCGATCAGGTGCTTGAAGAGGAGGGCGAGCGTCTTGTCGGCGGGCTCGGTGGCGGCGGCCAAGACGTTGATGATCAGCGCGGTCACCTCGCGGTCGCACATGGCGATGCCGTCGAACTCGGCGGTGCACAGCCTCGATATCAGGTCCTCGCCCGGGTGACGGCGGCGCTTTTGTATGACGGGAACGAGGTAGGCCTCGAGTTGCTCGGCACAGTCCATGCAGTGCCGGCGGCGTTCGGGTGTGAGGACGATACTGGTGATGAACTCGGCGACCCCGCTGTGCCAGGCGGCGACCTGCTGCCAGTCCTTCTTGTCCAGGCCGAGAACGTCGAGCGTCACGCAGACGGCCAGGGGCTTGCCGAAGTCGTTGACGAGGTCTAGCCGCCCCCAGGGAAGAAAGGGTGCGATGAGCTCGGCGGCGTTGGCGTGGATGGCGCGTATCTGGTCGTGCAGGGCCCGTCCGGTGAACGCGCGCACCACGATCTTGCGCTTGGCGGTGTGCTCGGCGCCGGTCATCTGGGCGAGGACCCGACCACGCATCACTGGCTCGGCACGTACCTGAAGCGTTTGGGTGGTGAACTCCTGATCGTCGGTCAGCACCCGCTTCACGTCCTGGTAGCGGGAGAGGAAGTAACTGTCGATCGCCGGCTCGTAGTGCACCGGTGCCTGGTCCCTCAGCCACGCGAAGTGGGGGTAGGGGTCGGCGGCGAAGTCCTCGGACAGGATGCTGAAGCCGGAGTTGACCATGGGCATGGTTGAGGATCTCCCGAAGGGGGCGGTAGCAGCAACAGACAGGGGCGGAACAGCGAAAGGCGGGTTCAGCCGGGGGGGGGATCGCCGTCCGCGATCCAGACCGCCGCCTCGGTCGTGGTGGTGCCGCAGTAGCCCCGGGCGGCGAAGGCGCCGATGGCGATGCGCAGCACCGTCTCGCGGCGCTCCTCGGCAGTGGACAGCTGACGGGTTCGCTCCCTGCTCATGTGAGTCCTCAATCACTCACACTTTTCTGTGGTCAGTGCCACGCCCACGGCAAGATCCTCCTGATCCCGTGCACTCACTGCACGACAGGATGGCCGGGGCGATCTGGCTTGCCGCCCAGCACAGCCACGCGGCGCGCCCGCGGTCCATGCGCGCTTGAAGAGTAGGACTCGGCCATGCTTGACGCAAACCATTCGCGTTAGAGTGGGTGTCATGGCTATCCGAAACGCAGTACGCCCCGGCGGCCGCAGCGCGCGCGTCCAGCAGGCTGTGCACCGGGCCGTGCGGGAACTGGAGGCCGAGGTCGGCCGGGCCGGGCTGACCGTGCCCCTGATCGCCGCCCGCGCGGGAGTCACTCCCTCGACGGTCTACCGGCGCTGGGGCGATCTGCAGGCGCTGCTGTCCGATGTGGCGGTGCAGCGGCTGCGCCCGGAGGCACCCCCGGCCGACCACGGCAGTCTTCGGGCGGATCTTCTGGCATGGGCGGAGCAGTTCCTGGAGGAGATGTCCTCGCCGGTGGGTGTGCATTACATCCACGACGCGCTGGCCGGCGACCCGGCGGACGGCGGCGCCGTCCGCTGCTCCGACTACGCGGTCGAGCAGTTGAAGGCGATCGGAGTGCGCGCGGCCGGGCGCGGCGAGGCGGTGCCGGACGTAGAGGGACTGCTGGACCGCGTGGTGGCGCCGGTGATGTACCGCATCCTCTTCCGCCCCGACGGCCTGTCGGTGGAGTACGTCCACCGCCTGGTGGCGGCGGCGCTCGAACCGTCCTGAGCGTCCGGACGCGCGGCCGTCCGTCCTGCCGGCGCGACGTCGGCCGTGACACCTCGGCGAGGCGTACCGGCGGCGGCTGCCCGGCGGCGCCGCCGCCGGTGTTCACCTCATAAAAGCGAATCCGTTGCGTTAGTGGCTGTGTGACGCCTACACTCCTTATCGCAAAGGCGTTGCTTTAAGCTCGTTCGGAGACGTTCCGTGCCCCTCCTCACAGCCACCCGGTCCTGCCCCCGCCGGCAGTCCTTCGCCCTCCAAGCCTCCATCCTGGTCGGTCTGCTGGCCGCCTCCAGCGCGCCGACGCCGCTCTACGCCCTCTACCAGGCCGAGTGGCACTTCTCGGCCCTCACGGTCACGGTCGTGTTCAGCGCCTACGCGCTCGCCCTGCTCGTGGCGCTGCTCGCCGTCGGCACCCTCTCCGACTACCTGGGCCGCCGCCCGGTGCTCGCCGGGGCGCTGCTCGCCGAGGCCGCCGCCATGGCGGTCTTCGCCACCGCGCACGGAGTGGCCGAGCTCATCGCCGCCCGGATCGTCCAGGGCCTGGCCACCGGCGCGGCGTCGGGAGCAGCCGGGGCCGCGCTGCTCGACTTCGAGTACCCCGGCCGCCCGGGCCGGGCCGCGCTGGCCAACAGCGTCACCCCGGTGAGCGGCATGGCGGCCGGCGTGCTGGCCTCCACCGCTCTCGTCCAGTACGCCCCCGCACCGACGCACACCGTCTACCTCGTGCTGCTCGCACTGTTCACCGCCCAGGCCGCTGCCCTCGCCCTCACCCCGGAGACGGCGCACCCGCACCCGGGGGCGTGGCGCTCCCTGCGCCCCCGCATCGCCATCGCCCCCTGCGCCCGCCGGACGATGCTGCTCACCGCCCCCGGTGTGACCGCCGCCTGGGCCCTCGGCGGCTTCTACTCCTCGCTCGGCCCCGGCCTGGCCCGCACGATCGACCCCCTCACGCCCCGGGCCGTCGGCGGCCTGGTCTTCTTCGCCCTGAGCTCCGCCGCTGCCCTGGCGGTGGTCGCCGCCAGGACGCTGCCCGCGAGCACCGCGCACACCGGCGGTGCGGCGATGCTCATCCCCGGTGCCCTGCTGACCCTCAGCAGCCCCTACCAGCACAGCCTGGTCGCGCTGTTCGCCGGCACGGTGCTCTCCGGGGTGGGCTTCGGGGCGGTGACCCAGGGCACGCTGCGCCAACTGCTGTCCAGGTCGGCAGCCGACGAGAGCGCCGGGACCCTCGCCGCCTACTACGTGCTGAGCTACCTCGCCATGAGCATCCCGGCGATCCTCGCCGGAGTCCTGACGAACCGGTACGGCCTCACCACTGCCGTGTCCCTCTATGGCGCCACCGTCGTCCTCTTGGCCCTGACCGCCCTCGCCGTACCACCCCTGCCCCGGCGCCGGCCCGCCACCGACTGATCCCTCGCACAGACCTCGCCAACCGACCCCTCGCGCAGACCCCGTACGCCGCACCGGACGGACAGCACACCGAAAGGCAGACCGATGACCCACAACCAGCCCAGCCCCGCCGACACCCACGTCTCCTGGGACCTCGGCGAGATCACCGTCCGCCGGATCGACGAGATCGCGCTGCCCCCGCAGACCGGCCCCTGGCTCCTCCCCGCGGCCACCAAGGACGTCATCGACGAAGCGCCGTGGCTGCGCCCCGACTTCGCCGACGCCGAGGTGCCCCACCTCGCCAGCCACACCTTCGCCGTCGAGGCCGGGGGCCTGCGTATCCTCGTGGACACCGGCATCGGCAACGGCAAGGAGCGTGCCAACCCCGCCTGGAACGGCCTCGACACCGACTACCTGCGGCGCCTGACGGCTGCGGGATTCGCGCCCGAATCGGTGGACCTGGTGATCATCACGCATCTGCACACCGATCACGTCGGCTGGAACACCCGCCTGGACGGCGAGCGTTGGGTGCCGAGCTTCCCCAACGCCCGCTACCTCACCAGCCGTACGGAGTGGGACTACTGGGCGGCCGCCGACCTGGACGCCAACCGCCGGCAGATGTTCCTCGATTCGGTCCTGCCCGTCCACGACAACGGGCAGTTCGACCTCGCCGACGTCCCCGCCGAGGGACACCAGGTGGCGGCAGGCATCCGCCTGGTCCCCGCCGCCGGGCACACCCCGGGCCAGATCGCCGTGGAACTGCACGGCGCCGACCGCTCGGCCCTGATCACAGGCGACAGCATCCACCACCCCGTGCAGCTGTCCCACCCCCACCTGACCAGCTGCGTCGACATCGACCCCGAGCAGGCCGTGAGCAGTCGCCGCCGTCTCCTCGACCACCTGGCCGACACCGACGACCTGCTTCTCGGCACCCACTTCCCCAGCCCGACCGCCGGCCTGGTGCGCCGCGACGAGGGCCGCTACCGCCTGCTGCCCGAACCCGGCACCCCGACCCCAGCCGCCGCGGGGTGACCGGACGGGGCGCGGTCACCGGCCAAGTGACTCCTGGCCTCCGGGCAGGGCTTGAGCAGCTCGGCAACGCGGGCACGGGTTTCACCAGGACCGAATCCGCAGCTCAGGACACTCCGGCGCAGGCACCCGCCACGGTGACGGCGGACACGCCGGTGACGGTGGCATCCGCGGTCACCAGCACGGGCGTCAAGACCAGCCAGCACCTCGCCGGTGTATCGAAGTCGGCCCGACCGGCAAGCACACGCAACTGACGCGGACCGCGGGCACCGCTGTGTCGCTCGACCCCACCGAACCCGACCGCTGGTGCTCCGTCTCCCGCAACGACGGCAGGGCGCAGGAGTTGCAGCCCACTGCCAACCAGGTCGAGCGGGCCGTCGACATGGCCGTGCGCGGAAATCCGCATGCCGGCTCCATCCGGCAGGGCGGCTACCGCCACCAGACCGATATGAGCAGCATCGACCCGCAGGGCCTGTTCCCTGCGCCCATCCTGAACGGCCCGAAGGACACGCGTATCCTCGCCAACGTGATGCTCGGCACCCTGGCCCAGTACTGCCACCGCACTTGATGAATCGCCGCAGGTCGAACAGGGTGCCCCATCAGCTCTGCGGAGGCCGCCTCCCCCGCTTCGCGCCCGAGGACCGCATTGTCCTCGCCGGCCTTCCCCGCTGCCTCCCCCCGACAGGCCTGCCTGACCGGCACGGATGCACTCTCCGACAACGACAACGGCTCAGGGCCGCGGCGGCTTCAGCCGACGACGCCGTGTTCCCAGGCCCAGGCTGCGATCTCCACACGGTTGCGGGCCGGTAGTTTGTCCTGAACCCGGCTGAGGTGACTTTTGATGGTGCTGAGCGAGAGAGTCAGCCGTCCGGCGATCTCGCTGTTCGTGTGTCCGCGGGCGACCAGGCTCACGACCTTCAGTTCCTGGGGGGTGAGCCGTCGTGCGGCGGCGGCTGCGGTCTCGGCGCGCGATGGTCTGCTCAGGTGTTGCAGGAGCCGGACGGTGACGGACGGCGAGATGAGAGCGTCACCGCTGACAGCGGCATGCACCGCTTCGATCAGCAGTCGGGGGCCGGAGTTCTTGACCACGAAGCCGCTGGCGCCGGCGCGGATCGCTCCGTAGACGTACTCGTCCATGTCGAACGTCGTCAGGATGACGATCTTTGTGCCGTCCGTCGTGCCGTCCGTCGCAGCTCTCTGCGCCTGGCGCAGTCGCCTGGTCGCCTCCAGACCGTCCAGCCTCGGCATGCGGATGTCCATCAGGCAGACGTCCGGTCGCAGTCGGTCAACTGCCTCGACCGCCTCGACACCGTCGGATGCCTCCCCGACCACGGAGATGTCGTCCTGCCCCTCCAGGATGAGGCGGAAGCCCATCCGCACCATCTCCTGATCGTCGGCGATCACCACAGAGACGCTCACTACGGCTTCCCACTCCCTCACTTCACAGGTATGGACGCAGCCAGCTCCCAGCCGCCCTCGGGCATGCGGCCGCTGTTGAGCTCACCACCCAGTTCGGCCACCCGCTCCGAAAGCCCGACCATGCCGAAGCCGCTGGGGCGGAACCACACCCGCCCGCGCTGCTGACCGACCGCGTTGTCACGTACCCGGACGACGAGCCGGTCTCCGTCGGTTTCCAGCCTGACATGCACGGTGGTCGCTGTGCGGGCGTGCTTGCGGATGTTGGTCAGGCCCTCCTGGACCAGTCGTTCCACCGTTTTGGCGAGTTGCGTCGACCAGACGGCACCGTCCACGTCGTCCGCTACGTCCAGCCAGGCCTGCTGTCCCGTGCCGCTGAACTGGCCAACGAGCGCCTCGATCCTCGTCATGACGGGAGTGACAGGTGCCTGCGTCATGGCTCCGTCCACGTCACGCAGAAGTCGGACCATGCGGCTCATCGCCACCAGTCCTTCCTGGCCGGTCTGCTCGATGTTGGCGAACAGCTTGCGTGCCGTGACCGGGTCACGTTCCGCGATGTGTTCACCGGCCTGAGCCTGGACGACGACCGCCGTGACGTAGTGGGCCACGTGATCGTGCAAGTCACGGGCGAGATCAAGGCGTTCTGCCCGGCGTACGTTCTGCGCCGCGGTCCGGCGTCGGCCGTCCTCGGTTCGCAGGTAGCCGCCCAGCAGTGCGAACGCCACCGGAAGCAGGGTGAACAGGCCGTCGATGTCCTTGAGCAGCGGTAGATCCGACAGCGCCGGAGCGCGGCCCTCGATCCGCACCACCGCCACGAAGAGCGGGACCGCTGACAACACCAGCGGCACAGGCCGCCCGTACCGGCAGGCAAGACACAGCAGCACCAGCAACCCGGCCAGTTCTGCCCACCCCGGGGTGCGCTGCAGCACGGTGCCCTCTACCAGGGACGTGGTCAGCAGCGAAAGGGTCGCCACGACGACGGACAACGCGCAGGCCGTCCATTGCCGGCCGAACCGGTACAACCGCATCTGCGCAGCGGCGGCGGCCAGAGCCGTGACCCCGCTCGCGACGACCGCCACGCCGATGTAGCTGACGCTCACCACAGACGTGTCGAGCAGCACAAGCAGCGCACACAGACCCAGCGCGGCCACCGTCGCAGGCCAGGTAAGCCGGAGAGAGCGGGGCATGGCGAGAAGTCTAGACGGCCGCCGGCCGACCCCTTGGAGGGTGAGGAGCGGTACGTACTTTCGGCTGATGCCGCTGGAGCGAATACGGTCTTTCGACGGCATCGCGACCCGTCGCCGCTCCACAGAATGATGTGCGTGCAAGGCGCAATTTCCTCCCATCACCAGGAGCTGCCGTGACGTTCCCCGCGTTCCGTACTCATGTCACTTCCCTGCTGACGGCCGGTTCCCTGGCCGCGGCAGCCGTGTCACTCACCGGCTGCGGCGTGTTGGGCCCCAGCTATGACGTGAAGATGGAGGTGGCAGGCCCCGGCAGGGCCAACGTCGTCTACAGCTTCTCCGGCGACAACAACGGGAAGACCGCGTCATTTCAGAAGCTGCCCTGGACCATGGCGCAGAACGTCGGGTTCGGCTTCAACCAAGTGAGCGTCGACAACCCCGAACCCGGCACCTCCTGCCGCATCTACGTCGACGACAAGCTCAAGGACGAGGAGAAGAAGCCCAACGCCAAGGGATACCTGTCGTGCTCCGTCTCCCTGAAGGGCTGATCCGATGACCTCGACGAGCATGTCCGCTGGTACGGCGGTCCGCGCGAGGGCCGTCACCAAGGTGTACGGTGCGGACGAGCCCGGCACCACGGCGGCGGCAGGCGTCCAGGCGCTGCGCGGAGTCGACCTGGAGATCGGCAAGGGGAGCTTCCTGGCTGTCATGGGACCTTCCGGATCCGGGAAGTCCACCCTGATGCACTGCCTTGCCGGCCTGGACCGTCCGTCTTCCGGCACGATCACCCTGGAGGACACCGAGATCACTGCGCTGTCCGAGCGGCAGCGCACGGACCTGCGTCGCGATCGCATCGGTTTTGTCTTCCAGCAGTACCACCTGCTACCAGAGTTGAACGGCTCCGAGAACATCCTGCTGCCGCTGGAGATAGCAGGCCGCCGCCCCGACCAGGGCTGGCTGGACACGCTCGTGAGCGCCCTGCGGATCGGTGACCACCTCTCACGTCGGCCTTCACAGTTGTCCGGTGGACAACAGCAGCGCATCGGCATCGCTCGCGCGCTGGCGGCCCGTCCCGCAGTCGTCTTCGCGGACGAGCCCACCGGGAATCTGGACGCCAGGTCCGGCCGGGACGTACTGGAGTGCCTGCGGTACTCCACCCGTGAGTTCGGTCAGACGGTGGTGATGGTCACGCACGACCCCGTGGCGGCCTCGTATTGCGACCGCGTCGTGCTGCTGCTGGACGGCCGCATCAGCGGAAGGGTCGACGAACCCACTCCCGAGTCCGTGCTCGACGCGCTCCACAACCCGGTCAGGCGGTGAGGGCGTTGATGGCATCGGGACTGACCAAGGCGACTGTACGGCAGATCGCGACCAGGCCGTCACGGCTGCTGCTCACCGGCTGCACCCTGATGGTCACGGCATTCTTCCTGGCCGGTTCGATCATCTTGACCGACACCATGAAGCGGCAGTTGGCCGATGACCTCTCGACGGTCGCCGCGGGGACGGCCGTGGTGGTCGGCGCGGACGGCAACCAGCCGCTCGCCGACAAGCAGGTCGAGGAACTCGGGAAAACACCGGGGGTAGCCGGGGTCCAACCCGTGGCCACGGGCAGCGTACTTGTGCACGGCGCGGGCCGTGACCCCTACCCGTTGGTCGGCACGGCACTCACAGGTCCGCAGTCCCTCGTCCGCCCGGTGCGGGGCACCCTCCCTGACGGACCAGGTGAAGTCGTGCTCACGCGGGCGCTGGCCGACCTCCCAGGGATGGGAGTCGGCAGCCCGATCACACTCGTCGCCCAGGCCGGGGACGGCCCGGCCCGCAGCGCTCCTGCCCGAACGGTGACCGTGACGGTCTCGGGTGTCGTCCAGACCCCTTCGGCCATGGGAGCCGCGGTGCTCACCACGCCCGCCAACGCCCGTTCATGGCTGGGCACCGACGGCTGGCAACAGGCGCTGCTCCGCGTCACGGACCGCCCCGCCGCCGAGGTGGCGGCCGCGGTACAAGGTGAGCTGGGCACGGACTTCTCCGTGAGTACCGCCTCCCAACTGCGAGCAGAGGCGAACGGATCCAAGCGGGTCACCGCCGTGTCCACCCTGCTCACGATCTTCGTCTTGGTGGCCCTGCTCGCCGGAACCCTCATCGTCTCCACGACGTACCGGGTGCTGCTCGTCCGGGACCAGACACGGCTGGCCCTACTGCGCTGCGTGGGCGCCAGGCCAGGGCAGGTGACGCGGTCCATGCTGCTGCAGGCCGCGGGTTCCGGCCTGATCGCCGGTGCGGTCGGGACGGCCACGGCGGTCTGCTGCTCCTTCGCGATCACCGGAATCGCAGGCCTGCCCGGCCCCGAGATCTCGCCGCCGGCCCTGTCCGGATGTGTGCTCGTCTCCGTACTCGCCGCCCTCGCCGCCGCCATGCCGGCAGCGAGAGCCGCGGCACGCGTCGCACCGGTCGCCGCCCTGTCTGTGTCGAGCACCCGCCACGTGGCGGACCGTACCGGCCGCACACGCGCGCTGATCGGAGCTTTCTGCCTGGGCTGCGCGCTCCTGCTCATCGGCCTCGCCAGTCTCGGCGGCGCTGACGGTGCCACGGCGGCGCTCGGCTCACTCGCCTCCGCGATCGCTCTGTTCGGCTGTCTCCTCGCGCTCGGCCCAACACTGCTGCGCGGCGCGGCACGCGCCCTCCACCGGCCCGTGCGGGCGGCCGCCGGGCTGGACGGTGTTCTGGCGTTGCGCAACCTGAGCCGTGCCGCGCGCCGGACCGCGGCCTGCGCGACGGTCCTCACCGTGGGCATCACCATGGTCGCCGCAGTGCTTGTGGCATTGGCCTCGGTGGAGAAGGGAACGGACCAGCGGCTGCGGGAGCGCGACCCGCTCGACGTCGTGCTCGACGCGGCGCCCACCGGCTCGTCGGCCCTGACCCCGGCTGTGGTGGACGCCGTGGCGGCACTGCCCGAGACCCGCGCGGCAGTGCCCGTCACCCGCGTGGACGGCGTTGCCCTCGGCGGCAACGGCCGCCACCAGGAAATCGATGTCCGAGGCCTCGACCCCGGCCCCATCCCGGCACTGCTCGCCGACAGCCGACCGGACTCCCACGGCGGAGGCCTACGGCATGGACAAGCAGCCGTCTCCACGTCCCTGGCGGAGGCACTCGGGGTCCGTCCCGGCGACCGGATCTCGCTGCGGATCTCCGGCGACCGGAAGTCCAGCGCCGAAGTGGGCCTGATCCACCCGGACAACACCTCCCCCCTGTTGGGCGATGTCGCCGTCCTGCCAGAGGACTTCGCCGAACTGGCGCCCCACCCCCCGGTACGGTCCTTGTACATCACCGCCGTCCACCCGGACAACCCGTCGTCCCTGCGCACCCCGCTGGACAAGGCACTGCCGCCGAACGCTTCGCTCCACATCACCCACCAGGGCGAAGAACGGGCCGCCCTGCGACAGACCATCGACCAGCTGCGGATCACGGCACTGGGACTGGTCGGCATCACCATGCTGGTGTCGCTCGTAGGTGTGACAATCACCCTGACCCTGTCCTCGACAGAACGCGAGAGAGAGAACGGTGTCCTGCGAGCGGTAGGCATGCGCGGTTCACGTCTGCGCTCCGTGCTGGCCTGGGAAGCCGGACTGCTCGGCCTGTACGCAGCCGTCCCCGGCGTCACGCTGGGCTCACTCTACGGCGCGATGATGCTCGGCGCACTGCCCGGTCTCAGCAGCCTCACCATCCCGTACGGGCAGCTGGCGGTGACGTCCGTGAGCGCCCTGGCCCTCGTGCTGGGTGCCTCAGTGATCCCGGTCCTGCGTTCAGCAGCGGTCTCACCCATGATGGCTCTGCGGGCGGAATGACCACGCCCCCGCAGCACAGACAGGGTACGACGATCGTCAACCTCCGACAGACCGTCAGCGGCCGATTCCCATCGCAACACGCGAACGGAGAGCAAAGGAGCCGTACAGCGGCGCGTGTAACGGAGAAGTCCAGATGTCTCCGGCCGGCAGCACCTGGTCCCACGACTCGGTGACGACAGCGGGCAGCCACCATTCCAACCGCTGGCCTGACGACCTGGTCGTCCGCTGGTCCGACGGCGAGACCACCAAGTACACACACGGACGCCACCTTGAGCGCCGAAACAGTGGCGGCCCGCATGAACGCGCAGCTGTGGCATGCCCGCAGGCTGCTACAGCTGCCACATCGGAGTCTCTCGAGTATCCGCTCAGCACCTGGTGCCGCCGCCCCGCCGACAGTTGGACACCTTGCGTTTGACGACGTGGGGCTGGCGCAGATGCTCCCCCACTCCGGAACCGCGCCACGCCTCAGGGCCCGGGCGCACAGGCGCGCGCCTCCTCACGTGTGAGACCGCGAGCGCGGCAGGCTCGCCACACCTGCGCACACCGCAGAAAGCCGCGGGTCCTTCGTAGTGACTTCGGGAGTCATTCTGAGGGCGGGCAGCGTGATCAATGTCAGTGACTTTTGATGTCGCTCGGGCGCTGCGGGGCCACTCCGTCCGGTTCGAGGCTTCTCTGAACCAGACCATCGCTCTGGCTTGTTGGAGTCGCCTCGGACCGCTGCTTCGCATTCGGCTCTTGCCGCCGTAAGTGGGGCTTGACCCTCACGTGGCGTCAGGCTGCATAGTCGGTTGCCGTGGAGGATCACTGGACCGTGGGACACGTGGCCAAGCTGGCCGGCGTGAGTGTCCGCACGCTGCATCACTATGACGAGATCAGGCTCGTTCGACCGTCGGCCCGGACCGCGGCCGGGTACCGGGCCTATTCGGCGGGCGACGTGGAGCGGCTGCGGGAGGTGCTGGCCTATCGGCGGTTGGGCTTCGGGCTGCGGGAGATTGCGGAACTGGTCGGGGACCCGTCCACCGACGCAGTCGTGCACCTGCGCCGACTGCGCGGCCTGCTGCTGGAGCAGCGTGATCGCGCTGACGCCATGGTGGCCGCCATCGACAGGGAACTTGCGGCACGGGCGAAGGGACTGAAGGTGACACCGGAGGAACAACTCGAGGTGCTCGGTGCACGGCTGTACGACGCGATCGGCGGCGCTTACACCGCGACACGGCGTACCGAGCCGCGGATCGCCGCGCAGATCTGGGACGCGCTCGGGGACGCGCAGACGGTACTGAACGTCGGAGCCGGCACCGGCTCCTACGAACCTGCTGATCGCGACGTGACCGCGGTGGAGCCATCGGCAGTCATGCGGGGGCAGCGGCCTCCCGGCTCGGCGCCGTGCGTGGCCGCCGCCGCGGAGAGCCTGCCGTACGAGGACCAGTCCTTCGACGTCGCGATGGCCGTCTCCACCGTTCACCACTGGGGGGACCCGATAGCGGGGCTGCGCGAGATGCGGCGCGTGGCCCGCCGTGTGGTGGTGCTCACGTTCGACACCGACGAGCCTCGATGGCAGGACCGGTTCTGGCTTACCCGCGACTACCTGCCCGAGTTCGCCGCCGTCCTCGCAGAATTTCCCTCGCTTGCCGGGATGGCCGACGCGATCGGCGCCCGCGCTGAGCCGGTGCCCATCCCGTGGGACTGCGCTGACGGCCTGTTCGAGGCGTACTGGCGCCGGCCGGGAGCGTATCTGGAGGATCACGTGCGCCGTGCGATGTCGGTGTGGACGAGGGTCGGGCCGGAGGCCGAGCAGCGGGCGGTGCGAAGCCTCAGCGACGACCTCGACTCCGGCCGATGGGCCGAGCGCAACAGCGACCTCGCCGACCTCGACGCGGCAGATCTCGGCCTCCGCCTGCTCATAGCCTGACCCGCCTCGCAGGTTCAGCGTCAATGGCGGCTCCTGGACGGCCCGCGGGTTCGGCTGTCAGGCGGCCCCTCCCGTGTGGCGGCCGGTCAGCCGGCCTGGGCCTGTTCGGTTTGGGTCTTGGCGTGGGCAAGGCGGTAGGACTCGGTGCCGGTCTGGATGATGGCGCCGTTGAAGGTCAGCCGGTCGACGATGGCCGCGCAGTGCCGGAGATCGGTGAACGTCTTCGTCCATCCGCTGAAACTCTCGTTCGAAGCGATGGCGACACTGTTCTTTTCCTCGCGCTCCGTCAGAACCTGAAACAGCAGCTCAGCGCCCCTGCGGTCAAGCTCCATGTAGCCGAGCTCATGGCCGGGAGGACCGTTGGACTGAGGCTCGCGTGCCTGCGGACCAAGCCGGTCTTCTCGAGCGTCTCGCGCCAGCGGTCGATCGGGATGCGCCGTCCCGGCCACCAGTCGGCGGCGCGCAGTCCTCGATCACGCCGGTTTCCCGTAGTGACGTCGCCGCCGGATCGGCCCACGCCTGGTCCATCGGCACGTTCTCGGGCGAGCCTGGCCACCAGCATCCGGGAGGCCTGACCGGGCACGTGGCGACGCGTGCGCCGGGCCGCGGGGCCTTCTTCGACCGGGAGTGCCACCTGTCACCGCAGTTGGTTGAATGCCTGGTCGGCGTCGGCTACGGCTTCGGGGTGGACGTCGTGGGCGGCTCGACCGTCGGCGATCTTCTGCCAGTTGGTCCGGGCGAGCACCCGTTGGACCACGAGTACCTGGGCGGCTCGCAGGCGTGCCTGGATGCCTTCACCGAGGGCCTCCGCCAGTGCTTCCTCGTCCTCGAGCTGGTACTGCGTGAGCCGTCCCGCCAGGCTCGGCGTGGTGAACACCAGCCGATGGAACGCCACCACCTCGGGGTGATCGTTGAGGCCTGTTACGGGGTCATACTGATCAAGGCCGGCCCGGAAGTGCCGGTGCAGCGCCGTCACCGGCTTGATGCCGGACTTACGGTCACGTACGACGCGTGCTGCCTCGCCCTGGTGATCCGCAAACCGGTACAGCACCAGGTCTTCCTTGGTGGGGAAGTACCGGAAGAGAGTCGGCTTGGAGACCTCGGCCGCCGCGGCGATGTCGTTGACCGAGACGCGGTCGAAGCCGCGCTCCAGGAACAGCGAGACGGCCGCGTCGCCGATGGCGTCGCGCGTCCGCTCCTTCTTGCGGGCCCGCAGTCCCGTCGGCTCGCTCATCTGACCATGGTAACATTCATTACCGAGTTGCTTTTTTAACCGAGTAACGCTTTCCTGGTCGGTGTGAATCAGACAGACATTCCTCCCGTGCTCGTAACCGGAGCGACGGGCCGGGTCGGCCGCGTCGTCATCGACCAACTCCTCGAAGCCGGCGTGCCGGTCCGCGCCCTCACCCGTCGCGCTGAGATGGCGGCGACACTGCCGGCGAAGGTAGAGGTCTTCACCGGCGACCTCACCGTGCCCGAGTCACTCGACCCGGCATTGAAGGGCGCCGGTGCGGTCTTCCTCGTCTGGACCGCCCCACCTCAGACCGCCGAGGCAGTCGTCGAGCGGCTGGCAGTCCACGTGCGGCGGGTCGTCTTCCTCTCCTCCCCGCACCAGACGCCGCACCCCTTCTTCCAGCAGCCCAATCCCATGGCTGCGCTGCACGCCCACATCGAGCGGCTCATCGCGGCCACCAGACTCGAGTCGACAATCATCCGGCCGGGGATGTTCGCGTCGAACTCGCTGGCCTGGTGGGCGCCCGCAATCCGGGCCGACGAGGTCGTCCGGTGGCCTTACGGCGCTGCCGAGACGGCACCGGTCGACGACCGCGACGTCGCAGCCGTCGCGGCGCGGACGCTCTATCAGGATGGATACGTCGGAGCTGACTACGTGCTTACGGGCCCCGAATCGCTGACCCAAGCCGCGCAGGTGGACGTCATCGGTGACGTCCTGGGGCACCGGATCGCATTCGAGGAGATGACGCCGGACGAGTTCCGAAGGCTGTCGGAGGGCGCGGCGCCCAGCTCGGTCGTCGACATGCTGCTCGCCGCGTGGAGCGCGGCGGTCGGACAGCCCGCGTACATCACCACTGCGGTGGCCGACATCCTTGGGACGGCGCCGCGAACGTTTCGCCAGTGGGCCGCCGACCACGCCACCGCGTTCACGGAGGGTTCGTAGCCAGGTTCGCCGTCGAGGCGCACCGCGTCCTGACGCTGGTCGAGCCGCCGGTCAGGTGACGGCGGATTGGGCTGCGTCCAGGAGGCTGAGCAGGTGCTCTGCTTCGTGGATGAGGGCGGCGCCCGCACGAGTGGCTGCGAGGGGGCTGGTCCGAAGTTTCATGTCCGTCCGTAGTTTCATGTCCGTCCGTCCGGCTGGCCGAAGGCCCAGGTCAGAGCCCTGACCAGCCTGTCACATCACGGACTTACACGATCTTTCAGACACGCTGTCGCCCAAGGTGTCGGTCTGGGGTCGTCGCAGCTGGGCCACAGGTAACAATCGAACTGCGCCGGCCCGGGGTCAGGCCAGAAACTCGGCGAGGGGAAAAGAGCGATGGCGACGTGGTGGAACCAGGTAGTTCTGCCGGTGAGTCGTGCGCAGGACCGAGTTGATGCCGGCGTGAGGGCTGCGCGGTGCGATGGGGAGTGTCCTGTCGGGATAGTGGCCGTCCATCGCGAGCCGAACGCGATTGAAGATGCCAATCGTCGGCTGGAACTGAATGAAGTGCAACCCGGCCGCTTTCTTCTTGCTGTAGTAGTCTCCCGTCGGATCTGATGTGTAGTGGAATGGATTGTTCAGCGTGTCGAAATCGCCGCGCACGGGGATGGTCGTCCCCGTGGGGTAGGCCTTCCCGTAGTTGCTGGTCGTCGACGATGTGGTGCTGTCCACCTGCGACATACTCCCAGTGTGACCGTAGGCGTGGTACCGCTTGCCCCCTTGCGCCACTTCGGCCTCACTCTGACCTGGCGGTTGGAAGGCATACGTACCCGGCGCGGGCGAGAGGCCGGGTTGGACCATCGCCTGGACGCGATCCGCGTACTGAGGGTAGTTCTGTTCGTACCAGGCCACCAGATCTTGGAACAGGTGCGAGAGATGCATGGTGGTGCCCTGTTTGAAATAACCGTTGGGCCACTGATCGGTCAGGCCGGGCAGGGTCTCCAGATTGGCGATGACGTCGGGTCCCAAGTTCGTCATCGCGCTCCTGTTGACACCGACGCCCTCCTCGTCGCACAGGGAGCAGAGGGACGCGACGAGTGGCATCGTGGGCATTCGGCCGGACCGCCTGGACGCCCCCGACCCGCCGCGGCTGGTATGCGTGGACCCGTGGCGGACCAAGGCCGCCGAACGCGCCACCGTCCACCTGCCGATCCGCAACGGGCACCAATCTCGCGCTGATGAACGCCCTGGTGCACCAGTTGAGCGCCCACGGCTGGGTGGACACCGCCTACGTGAACGCCCACATCGTGGGCTTCGACCGGCTCGACAGGCTCACCGGGAGACGACGCCCGAGTGGGCGGCCGAGATCTGCGGCGTACCGGCCGACGGCATCCGGGCCGCGGCGGAGATCTTCGGCACCAGCAACAGGGGGGTGTCGACCTGCTCGATGGGCTTCTACCAGTCGCGCCGGGCCACCGCCGCGTCCTGCCAGGCGAACAACCTGCACCTGCTCGGGGCATGCTCGGCCGCCCCGGCGGGGGAATCCTGCAGATGAACGGCCAGCCCTCGGCACAGAACAACTGGGAAGTGCGGACCGGCACTGCCGGGATTCCGCAACTGGAACAACCCCGAGCACGTGCGCGAGCTGGCCGAGTTGTGGAACGTGGACCCGATCGTGATTCTCCACTGGGCCGCCCCCGACCGACGCGAACGCGATCTTCCGCTACGCCGAGCAGCGTTCGATCGGATTCCTGTGGATCGCCGGCACCAACCCTGCGGTGTCCATGCCGGATCTGGCCCGTATCCGGCGCATTCTCTCCGGCGACCAGTGTTTCGTCGTCGTCTCCGACGGCTATCGCACCGAGACCACGGAACTGGCCGACGTGGTGCTGCCGGCGGCGCTGCGGGCGGAGAAGACCGGCACGTTGCGTTCTCAAGGCAGTGGCATTGATCTGCTCGAAGGCGTCCGCGGCGGAGAGCGGCGCGGTCGGTCTCGGAGAAGTAGCCGGGTGTTGCGCGTGGCGGTGCCGCCGGCTGCACGTCCACCGGGCTACGACGCCGGGTCGTCGATCTTGAGTTTGTCTCCGGTGTTTGAGACGAAGACGACCAGGAGCTTGGCCCGTGTCGTCGGGCTGGTGTTCTCGGTGAGGACGTGGTGGGCACCTGGCGGCTCGACCCAGTTGTCGCCCTGGTGGTAGGTACGCACGGGCTTGCCCTCGAGCTGGCTGCGCAGGGTGCCTTCGAGGACGTAGGCGTAGACGAAGGCCTGGCCGTGCCGGTGCGGCAGCGCGCGTGCGTCGGGCGGGAAGTCGACGATCGCCGAGGTGAACGTCTTGCCCTTCACGTTCGGCAGGGCCTGCTGGAGCAGCGGCTTGAGGGTTTCGGTGGGGCGTGTCGAGGACATGGCCGCAGGCGATGCCGCGGCCGCGGTCGTCGCCTTGGCGTGGGCGGGCTGGTCCGAGGTCGAACAAGCCGTGGCCGCAGTCAGCGCGGCGACGGCCAGCAAGCCACCGGCGATCCGCATTCCCATCATGATCGGTCTCCTGTTCGGTCTTCCGTGACGCGGATGATCGTCTTGCCCGGGGGGCGCTCGCCGGGGGCGAAGGCGGAGGGTGCTTCGGCAAGCGGCCGCACAGCGCCGACGAGCGGCTTGAGGCGGCCGTCCCTCAGCCGCGCGGCGAGATCGGCGAGCCGGGCGCGGTCGGGTTCGACGACGAAGAAGATTGCACGCCCGTCCTTGGGCTGGACTTTGGGCGGCATGACGATGCTGACCAGGGTGCCGCCGGGGCGGACGAGTGCGGCCGAGCGGTCGAGGATGTCGCCGCCGATCACGTCGAACACGACGTCGGCCTCGCCGGCGTCCTCCAGCTTGTCGGTCTGCAGGTCGATGAAGGTGTCGACGCCGAGTGCGCGTGCCCTGTCCCTGCCGGAGGCGCGGCCCGTGCCGATGACGCGGGCCCCGGCCTCGCGGGCGAGCTGTACCGCGATCGAGCCGACGCCGCCCGCGGCACCATGGATCAGAACGGTCTGGCCCGTGGTGAGGCGGCCGTGGTCGAACAGGCCCTGCCAGGCGGTCAGCCCGGAGATCGGCAGCGCGGCGGCCACGGTGTGGTCGATGTTCGCCGGCAGCGGGGCGAGGTTGCGGGCCTCCACCGCCGTGTACTCGGCGAGCGCGCCGTTACGGGCCCAGTCGGCCAGACCGAAGACCCGCTGTCCGACGCTCAGGCCGGTGGTGCCGTACCCCAGCTCCACGACGACACCGGACAGCTCGTGCCCGGGCACGCTCGGCGTCCGGTCGCGGCCGGCGCGATCGGTCCACGTGGCAGGCCAGTCCAGCTCGCCACGGGTGAACCCGGCGGCGTGCACCCGCACGATGACGTCGTTCTCGGCCGCGTGAGGGTAGGGCATGTCCGTCAGGGACATCCCGGCAAGACCGGCGTCACGGTCTCGCACAGTGATGGCTTGCATACAAGGTCCTTACTGGGAGGAGAGGCGGCCCGAGCGCCCTGCGCTCGCGCGCAGGGCTCACATGGGCGCACAGCGGCTGCAGGGGGATGTATGCCGTTCTGCACGATCGATCTCACCTGTACTTGCGTGTTCCTTCGCCGCCCGTTGTGCGTCCTCATCAGGGAGACGAGGGGCCCCCGCGGGTGTGCCAGCTCGGACGCGCGGCAATTCGTCGGGATGGATGACCCTGATCTGGACCGTGCCGACGGGCCAGACCCGGCCTTCCCGGTGGAACCCGAGGGCGAGCTCGCCGCCGACCTCGGCGAAGTCGTGCGGTCCGGGTGCCACTGTCGCGCCGTACGCACCATGATCTCGGCGACGCGCTCGCCTCCGTGGATGAGCTCGCGTGCCGCGGCGGCCTTGCCGCCGCCGTCGGTGACGTAGACGGCGTCCGGGTGCATCAGCTCGGCCAGGCGGCGCCGAGGATGCGCTCGACCGTGGTCGTGCGACGGAATCCGGGAACGAAGTGCTCCAGCACATCCGAATTCACGGTTCCGTTCGTGGTCTCCGGGCGGTGCCTGAGTCCTTCGACGTAGGCCTGCAAAAACTCGTTCTTGAAGTCCCCCCGCGGATGAACGGCGATGATCTCGTCCACCTGGCCGCGATCCAGTTCGTCCAGGCCCAAGCCGATCACGTCGGTCAGGACCCCGAAATTCGTGATGGCGATCTCCGGGCCCATCCGCCCGGGAATTCCCGGGGTGGTGTGCAGTGCGATCGCCGTCCACACCACGTCGGCGGCCGCGGTGGAGAAACCGCGGTCGAGCATGAACTTACGTGCGTGGTCGGCTCCATCGACCTCGAAGCGCTGCTCCACGTCGGAAAACGGCGTCAAGAGGCCGGTGTCATGAAACATGGCGGACAGGTAGAGAAGTTCCGGGTCGGGCTCCAGGCCGAGTCTGCGAGCGTGAATGACGCCGAAGACGAATACGCGCCGGGAGTGATGGTAGATGAGGGGACTGGTCATCTTTTGCATGAGGCGGGTGGCTTCCGCGACCGCCTGCGTTTCAGGAATCTCGACCCCGGCGATCATCTCGCTCATAACCTCTGCGCCTTTCCTTATGAGTGTGCTACCCATGGACGATGCGTTCGTCTTCCACAGTGCCGACCACCTGGTGTCCGGCGCTGCCTCGGTCCGGCCATGAGTCACCCGAATCCGGACAGGCGGTCAACGCGGGTAGGGGCTCCGCTACCCATCGGGGCGTACGGTTGTCCGGCGCAGTGCACGTGTGCGAGCCGACCCGTGACCGGGCCGCCAACAGATGGCTGTTCTGGTGGACAGCTCCGCGCCGACCGGAACACGTGAAGGCCGGCGGGCGATGCGGACTGGCCGGTCAGCCCCGAGCGAATTCAAGGAGGTCGGCGTCGAACCGTTCCGCGAACTCGGGGATCATGGACAAGCCGTGCGGGGCACCCGGGCAGACCTTGAGGGTCACCTCCTTGACGATCCGCGACGACTTGTTCGCGGATGCCACGATGGGAACGATCTGGTCGTCATCGCCGTGAATGATCAGCGTGGGGATGTCGAACTTCTCGAGATCCTCGGTGAGGTCCGTCTCGGAGAACGCCTTGATGCAGTCGTGGGCACTCTTGATGCCCACCGACATGCTCCAGAGCCAGAAACTGGTCGCGGGAGCGCTGAGGTCCTTGTAGTACTGGGAGCGGTTCGTCAGCACGGCGTTTCTGATCTCGTCGAAGACATCGATCGGCAGTCCCTCGGGATTCGCCGGCGTCTTGAGCATCAGCGGGGGGGATCGCACCGAGCAGAACCACCTTGACTACACGACTCGAGCCGTGCCGGCCGATGTAGCGCGTGCCCTCCCCCCACCGGTCGAGTGACCGACGTCCGTGATCAGTGGCCAGCCGTGGGATAAGACCACGGGTGGACCCGATCCCCAGTCCTTGAAATAGATGTCCGTGCCGTCCTTGGCAGTGGCAAAGGCCATGACTGCCCCTCCAGCCTTGTCCGGGATTCTGGATTTCGTGAACGTTCGGATGTGAACGTTCGGATTCGCCGAGCCGCATTTCAGAGGCCACAATCAACAGCGGACGCGCATAGGGGGCGCAGAGAGGGCCCGCAGCGGAAAGCGGCCCATGAGCACGCCGTGGGGCCCACTCTACTCGGGAGCCCCTACTTCAGCACGGCGGGTTGTCAACAGCGGCCCCATACGCGTCGGCGTCAGGGGGCGCTGAGAAGACAGGGCGCAGCGTCCCCTTCGGATCAGGCGATGGCGCGTCGAGGCGGGATCAGCGCGGTCCTCTGCCCTGGAGGGACCGGCACATGCGCGGCATAGTTGCAGTATGTCCACCGATGGTGCTAAATCCTCGGCTGAAGAGTGGGCTGCGGAACCGAGCGACGTCCTGGCAGTGCTCAGTGCCGACATGACGGTCTCCGTGTGGACGGGCGCGGCCGAGCGCCTGTGGGGCTATTCGGCTGTCCAAGTGCTCCATAGTCCCGTCGGGAGGCTGTTGGTTCCGGGCACCCCGGAAATCGACCGTGTCTTCGCGGGCAGCCCGTGGTCGGGTCGGGTGCGAATCCGCCGCCACGACGGCCATGCGGCAAGTGCGGACCTGCGGGTTACCCCTTTGGACACTGACGGCGGAGCGGGTTGGCTCGTATGGGGGCCGAACACCTTTGGCCGGCCAACCCTGTATCCGGCTGCGGTGGATGCGCTCTTCCACAACTCGCCGATCGGTTTGGCCATCTGGGACCGGGGATTGCGCTGCGTCTGGTTCAACGACAGCGTTCACAATCAAGACATCTACAACGCCGAGCCGGAGTTGGGCGGCTATGTCACCGACATGGTCCGGGCCCGTCACCCGGAGTTTCTGGAACGAGCTATGGCGCGCGTCTTCCGCAACGGCCTGCCGCTCCTCGGGCACGAACTGTGGCCCGCCAAGGATCAGGACCACGACCGTTACTACCGTGTTGACTTGGTCCGTCTCGATGGATCGGACGGACGACCACTGGGCGTCTGCTCTGTGGCTGTGGAGGCCCGCACGGGACAGGAAGGCGGACGCCTTCGTCTGCTCAATGAAGCGAAAAGCCGCATCGGGACTGATCTGGACCCTTTGGTTACCAGTCAGAGGCTGGCAGAGACAGCGGTACCGAACCTCGCCGACTACGTCACCATCGACCTGGTACAGGCCGTGCCGCTGGACAAGGAGCCATTGAGACGCCTCAAGACCACCGATACGAGTATCCCTGGTTTCTATCGCGCGGGCGCCGCATCCATCCACGACGACCTCCGCGAGTCTCTCTGGACGCGCGGAACGCCGGTCTACGTACCACCGACCTCGCCTTTCACCACCGTACTCAAAGATCATAGGTCCCACTTCGAGCCTGTTCTCGACACCTCTCCCGGCACTTGGCTGGACAACGACCCGGATCGGGCCCGGGTCATTCGCCAGACCGGAATGCATTCCCTCATGATCGTCCCGCTGCAGGCCCGCGGTGCGACGCTCGGCATCGCCGTCTTGGTGCGCAGCCAGAACCCGGTCCCGTTCAGCAGAGCGGACCTTGCTCTGGCGGAGGAACTCGCGGCCCGGGCCGCACTGATCATCGACAACGCCTTGCGATACACACGAGGTCGAACAGCCGCGCTTGCCGTACAACGCGACCTGATGCCGCACCGCCTGTCAGGAGGGCGCACAGTCGAGGTGGCCACCCGCTACCTGCCCGCGGACACGCACGACGGCGTCGGCGGCGACTGGTTCGATGTCATACAACTACCCGATGCCCGAGTGGCCTTGGTCGTGGGAGACGTTGTCGGTCACGGCATCAAGGCAGCGCTGACCATGGGACGCCTGCGCGCTGCGACCCGTGCGCTCAGCAAGTTGCCATTGCCGCCCGACGAATTGCTGCGTCTCATGGATGAGCTCGCCGTCGACATCGCCCGTGACCGTCCCGACGACGGCACCTTCACACCATCGGCTTTCAACGCCACCTGTCTCTACGGTGTGTACGACCCGCAATCTCAGCGATGCACCATCTCCAATGCCGGCCATCCCCCACCCGCGATCATCTTCCCAGACGGATCGGTCGACTTCGTCGAAGTACCGCCAGGTCCACCCATCGGGGTGGGACTGGGCTCCTACGAATCGACCGAAGTGGAGCTACCGGACAGCAGCGTGATAGGGCTGTACAGCGATGGTCTGATCGAGGGGGATCACGACATCGACCAAGGACTGCAGCGGCTGCGCACCGCTCTCAGCGGCCCTGTTTCGAGTCTGGACGACCTCTGCACATCGGTCCTCGACACCCTGGCCCCTGACGGACCGGCGGACGACGACATCGCCCTCCTTCTGGCCCGTCCCCACCCCGCCGCTGACTCGGAGCAACGCGGCAGTACACATCGAGGCCCTGCGTAGCTCTCTTCCGTAACTCAGCGACCACGTCCACTGGCAGGCCGACGCAAGGGTGGGCTGTAGCGGATGCGCCATTTAGTTTCAGGAGATACCGTATCGAATGAAGTATTCTGGCCCTATGGGCACTGACGTTCCTCACCGAACCGCCGCCTCCCATGCGACCGACCGCCCCGGGGATGCGTCGCCTTTCGCGCTCGGTCTGCTGCTGCGCCGGGCGCACTGGCGCGCGGCCGCGGTGATGGGGGAGGCGCTTCGGCCGCTCGGCATCGAGTTGCGGCATTTCGCGGTACTGATCGAGCTGGTCAATCACGGGCCCACGGTGCAACGGGATCTGGCAGCGGCGACGGGGTCGGACAAGGCGGGAATCATGCGGGTCGTGGACGACCTGGAGCGGAAGGGCCTGGCCGTACGCAAAGCCGTTCCGGGGGACCGGCGGGTGCGGGCAGTGGAGATCACTCCTCAGGGACTGGAGCTCTTCGATGCAGCCCACGTGGCGGCGGGGCCTCTGGCTGAGCGCCTGGTTGCGGAATTGGGACCCGGTGAGCCCGAGAAGCTGAAGGATCTGCTGACCCGGCTTGCTCATCCGGCAGACGGCAAGGCGTAAGCGCGCGGGCGCACCGGTTGTCGGCCGCATCGGCGCGCTTGCTCTCACGCCGCTTTGGCGGCGGACCCGGTTGAGGGCTGGGGCCATCGTCGCGGGCCGGCCTGGCGACCGGCGGCCGGGCGGGGCTGTCGCCGACGGGGCCGGGTCGTCCGCGCTGGTGCCGCCCGCATGCGTGGCCGATGGTGCGCTCCTCGCCCTCACCAAGCATCGTCGTCGTCTCGATGCGCGCCCTGGCGACAGGCCGAGCATCGGCCGCCATCAGGACCCGCCCTCCTACCCCCAGATGTAGCGCGCTACGGGCGCCGCCGGACAGGGCGCTCGCGCCGTGGACGCCGTGTGACCTCCTGAGGTGGGGCATCACACGGCGTTCACAGCCCGGGAGTTACGCAGCAAGACGCTCTGCGAGTTCTTTCGCCTTGGTGGTCGCGTCCTCGAGGGCGCGCTTGCGGGACGCCTCGTAGAGGGGGACCGGTTCTGTCATGGCCGGGTTGCGGGGGGCCATGGTGAGTTCCGGGACGATGAAGTGGAGGTCCAGGCCGAGCGTGTTCTTGAGGACGGCCTCCAGGTAGTTCTGTACGAACTCGTGACCCTCGCGCGGGGTGCCCGGCGCGTAGGAGCCGCCGCGGCTGGCGACGATGACCGGATTGCCCTGGGCAGTGGGGGTCTCACCCGCGGTGCGGCCGAGCAGGAGCACGCTGTCCAGTCACGCCTTGAGGGCCGAGGGAATCGGGAAGTTGTACATGGGGGGCGCCGATCAGGACGGCGTCCGTCTGCTCCGGCTCCTCGATGAGCTTGACTCGCGCGGCGAACGCGGCGAACGCGGCGGACTGCTCCGGGGTGCGCTCGGCGGGGGCGGCGTGACCGGCGGACCATGCGGCGGCGGTGATGTGCGGACCAGGGTCGGCGGCCAGGTCGCGGTAGATCACCGTGCCCTCCGGGTGCTGCTCCCCCAGGTCTTGCGGAAGGCGGCCGTGACCGACCGGGACGAGGACGCCTCGCCCGGGAACACAGACGAGTCGATGTGCAACAGCGTGGCCATGGGTTTTCTCCTCGTAACGGCGCCCCAGGCGGGGAGCCAGGGGCTGGGAAATTCATGCTCGACGATAGTTGCGGACGATACGGTATCGAGTGATACCGTCTTGAGTGTGATGAAGGTGAACCCGACGAGAGATGGAGGCGGGTGATCATGGACGTCTACGAGGCGGTCACGAGCCGACGAGCGGTGCGCCGATTCACCGACCGCCCCGTCCCGAGGAAGACGCTTGAGCGGGTGCTGTCCGCTGCGGCCTGGGCGCCGTCCGGATCGAACATCCAGCCGTGGCACGCCCACGTGCTGACCGGCGCACCGCTGGCCGAACTCAAGAAGCGTGCCGGCGAGCGTCTGGCGTCGGGTGACCCCTGGGACGCTCCGGAGTACGAGATGTACCCGCCCGAGCTGAAGTCTCCGTACCGCGAGCGCCGATCCGCCTTCGGTGAGCAGCGCTACGGCGCGCTCGGCATCGCGCGTGAGGACCTGGAGGCGCGTCAGCGGGCGGCCGCCGCGAACTGGGACTGCTTCGGCGCACCCGCCGCCCTGTTCTGCTACATCGACAAGGACATGGGTTCGCCCCAGTGGGCCGACGTCGGTATGTATCTGCAGACCGTCATGCTGCTGCTGCGCGCCGAAGGACTGCACAGCTGCACGCAGATGGCCTGGGCGAAGTACCACAAGACCGTCACGGAAGTCCTGTCACCCCCGGAGGGGCTCATGCTCTTCTGCGGCATGTCCATCGGGTTCGAAGACGTCACAGCGGGTGACGCCCGGACAGGCCGGGCGCCGCTCGACGAGACGGTCACGTTCGTCGACGGCCTTTGACGCTCACCCCTCCTTGGTCGATCAACGACCGTTTCATTTCGCCCCCCACATAGGGGTCTATATGCAATATTGCGCACGTAATACAGACGAAAGGCATGTCATGAAGATCGCAGTCATCGGCGGTACCGGCCTGATCGGGTCGCAGGTCGTCAAGGACCTGAACACCGCCGGACACGAGGCGGTACCGCACTCGAAGTCCACCGGAGTCGACATCATCAGCGGCCAGGGACTGGACCAGGCGGTCGCGGGAGCCGACGTCGTTGTCAACCTGACAAACTCCCCGACCTTCGACGGCGCCTCCCTGGCCTTCTTCCAGACCTCGATGGACAACCTCCTGGCCGCGGCCCGCAAGGGCGGCGTCGGCCACTTCGTCATCCTCTCGATCGTCGGCGTGGACCAGGTGCCGGAGCTGGAGTACTACCGGGCCAAGGCGCTCCAGGAGAAGATCCTCGCGGCCGGGCCGATCCCCTACTCGATCGTCCGGGCGACGCAGTTCATGGAGTTCATGGACGCCGCCATGTCCTGGACCGCCGACGCCGACACCGTCCGGCTGCCCGCCACGCCCATCCAGCCCATCGCCTCCAAGGACGTGGCCGACGCGGTGGCGGAGGTCGCCGCCGGCGCCCCGCTGAACGGCATCCGCAACATCGCCGGCCCCGAAGTCTTCACCCTGGACGAGCTGGGCCGGATCACCCTGTCCCACAAGGGCGACAGCCGTACCGTCGTCACCGACCCCACCGCCGGCATGTTCGCCGTCGTCAAGGGCGACGTCCTCACCGACAAGAACGCCCACCTCGCTCCCACCCGCTACACCGACTGGCTCTCCTGACATCTCCGCCTCGGTCCGTCCCAGCCCGGCAGTGTGGTCCCTTTTACGGGGAGCGTCCCGCTACAGCCAACGGCTGTGACGTTTCAGGGGCTTCGTCGGAATCCGCAGTCCTGGACTGTCACTGAGTAGACAGGTTGGTTTTGTTCATCAGTCGCGCCAGCAGCTATTCACGGCTTCGGGAGGCACCATCACCGAGCCGTGTTCGATGTTCATGAGAATGGGCAGCACCACGGTGAGCAGCCCTGAGATCGGCGCCCGGTGCGCGTGCCGCGCGGGAGTTTGCCCCGCGCGGCACGGGCTGGGTCAAATACCGAACGCGGCGGCGTAGTGGACGGTCCCGCTGGGGAGCGGATGGCCGGCGTCGAGGCTGAGTGCCATCAGGGCGTCGTCGGGGATGTCGATGCTCAGGCCGATGCCGTGGTCCGAGGCACGGGTGAACCCGAACCGGGGGTAGTAGGCCGGATGCCCGAGGACGACCACGTGCCGCTCCCCCAGGGATCGTGCTGCGGCCAGGGCGGCACGGATCGCCGCGGTACCCGCACCGGTCTGCTGCTGCTCCGGTCGGACGGCGCACGGGGCCAGGCACAGGGCCGGCGTGGTGTCGATGTGGCAGCGGGTCAGCAGCGCGTGGCCCACCGGGCGGCCGGTCTCGTCCGCTGCGACGAGGGAGAGGCCCTCGATCCAGGCGGTTGGGTCGGCGCGCAGGCTGTCGACGAGGTCAGCCTCGGCAGTGGTGGGGAAAGCGGCAAGGTTGATGTCGCGGATGATGGGGATGTCGGCGCTGGTTTCGGCGCGCGCGAACCAAATGGTGCCCATGACGATGGGAGATCCGTTTCGGGAGACGTTCGTGTGGTGGCCCCGCGAGCTCACGCTCTCAGCGAAGGCAGGACAGAGAGTCAGGCCACGGCCCGGGACGTGAGGGAGACCTGGACGCTACGCACGGTGGCCATGAGCGCGATCATCAACCTCACCTCCCATCTCCAGTCCCTGGTCAAGCACGAATGCAACCACCCTACACGGCCCCGAGAGCCCACCCACTGTCCTGACGACCTTGCCGCTGTCGAAACTCGTGCACATCGGCATCCGGTGTTCGAATCCAGGTGCCAAGGTGGGATGGGAAGTGCTGTCCGTTCTCGTGGTCAGAGCCAACAGGTGGAGCAGGCGAGGGAGGCAGATGGTCTTGGATGTCTATGAGGCGGTCACGAGCCGACGGGCGGTGCGCGCGTTCACCGACCAGCCCGTCCCCAGGCAGGTACTGGAGCGAGTGCTGTCCGCCGCCGCCTGGGCACCGTCCGGATCGAACCTCCAGCCGTGGCGCGCCTACGTGGTGACCGGTGAGCCGCTGGCTGAGCTCAAGAGGCGAGCCGGCGAGCGCGTGGCCACAGCCGACCCCTGGGACGAGCGGGAGTACGAGATGTACCCGCCCGCACTGAAGTCTCCCTACCATGAGCGCCGATCCGCCTTCGGCCATGAGCGCTACAGCGCACTTGGTATCGAGCGCGAGGACTGGGAGGCACGCCAAAGGGCCGCGGCCGCGAACTGGGACTGCTTCGGTGCGCCCGCCGCCCTCTTCTGCTACATCGACCGCGACATGGGCCGACCTCAATGGTCCGATGTCGGCATGTATCTGCAGACCGTCATGCTCTTGCTGCGCGCCGAAGGATTGCACAGCTGCCCGCAGATGGCCTGGTCGGTGTATCGCAAGACCGTCGCGGAGATCCTGTCACCCCCGGACGAGCTCATCCTCTTCTGCGGCATGTCGATCGGCTTCGAGGACGCCAGCGTGGGCTACACCCATACGGGCCGGGCGCCGATCGACGAGACCGTCACGTTCGTCGAGGGGTAGATTCGCGACTGCCTGACGATCATGGTTGGCCAGGACGCCATCCTGATCGGCGGCGACGCCGACTTCCTGACGGCCTTCTCTTCGGTCTTCGTCATCGGCAACAGCCTCCGTCTGCGTCGCTTCGGTGCCGCCAACCAGTAAGCGGTCGCCCCCGCAGGTGTCTCCACGCCCTGGCGTCGTCCTCCGTCCGCACGAACGGGACAGCCCCGGCCGGTATCCCTGGGCTCCGCGGCCCGCCTCCGCAGCCAGCAGTCCAACGCGGACAGCGCTCGCCCCTCCGCACGCTGTGTCATCGGCACAGTGTTGGGCATGGCAGGCGCGGAGCCATGAGGCAGAGCCGACCGGCGTACCCGGAAATCGACAGGCCCGGGATATGGGGGCGTGGGAGACGGTGCCACCGGCTCCCGGATTGTGGCGGTTGCCGACGGAAGGCAGGGTGGTCTCGAGACGGGCTCACGGAGGTGTGGCGCATGTCGGAGAAGAACCCGGAGCACGGGACCGCCAATGAGGTCTCCCTGCCGCCCGAGGTCCAGTTGCTGCAGGAGGTCACTCCCCCCTTCTTTCCCGAAGGTGGTTCGGGAATGACCATTCTCGTCGAGTGGCCTCCTGGTCATCCCGGGCTCCCTCCGCATCGCCACTCGGGCCCCTCGTTCGGCTACGTGATGGAGGGCGCGCTTCGGTTCGAGCTCGAGGGTGAGCCGGAGCGTGTGGTCGAGGCCGGTGGGACGTTCTGGGAGCCGGGCGGTGACGTGATCCACTACCAGGACGGCAACGCCCTGCCGGACGCACCGACCAAGTTCGTGGTGACCATGGTGTGCGCGCCGGGCCAGCCGATGCTCACGTTGGTCGACGAGGAGGAGCTGAAGGAACGGGCGCACCTGCGCGCCCCGCGTCCCTCCGAAGGCTAACCCGCGAGATCGGCACGCGTCACTTCACAACAGGCCAATCGTTGCCTGATACGGCCCCAGGCCTCCGGGGAAGCCGCTCCGCCGACCTGATCGGCTGCAGCGTCATGGGTTTTCTCCCTACTCCACAGCGCGGCCGATGAGTTTGTAGTTCCCGGCCGGTCCTAGCTCGTGACGCCCTAGGAAAGGACACCGCCATGTCGGAGCTTCTCGTCGACTTCATCACCTCCCTCGACGGCCACGCATCGGGAGAGGGATGGCCCGGGTTCTGGGGTCTCGAGGGCCCGGAGTACCTCGCATGGCTCGGCGAGCAGCCCGAGGCCACCTACCTGATGGGAGCGAACACCTACCGCCTGATGTCGGGCTTCGCCGCAGGCGAGGTCCCGTATGGCCAAGACGAGTTCAGGCCCGAAGAAGAGGCGTCCGTCGATGAGCTCACGCAAGCGTCCAAGGTAGTGTTCTCCTCCTCGCTCGAGGAGCCACTGACGTGGGCCAACTCCACGCTCGTCCGCGACGACGCCGTCGAGGCGGTCCGCGCCATGAAGTCGAGTGGCTCGGGGCTCCTCAGCACGATCGGCAGCCTTAGCCTGTGCCGGTCCCTGCTACGAGCCGGACTCGTCGACCGCTTCCGGGTCGTGATGTTCCCGGTGATCACCGGGGCCACGGGCGAAGAACGCATCTACGACGGCTATCCGGACGTTGCCCTCGAGATGATCGAGCACCGCACCTTCGACGGCCGCATCCAGCTGGTCGAGTACAAGCCCCGCGTGCTTGAGCACCCGCCGCTCGGCGTCCCGGCGTGACGTCGCCCCGTCCGCCAGTCTGAACGGCCGCCAGACCGGCGCCGACGGGCGCGGAGCAAGAGCGAATAGAGGGCGAACGGCCAACGTCAGGACGCCCGGGGCGGCGGCAGCACCACGGTGCTGTCAAAACCCGCGAACATCTCCCGCTGGATTGATCACCAACTGCCTCCGGAACTCACGCACAAGTGCCGTCGCTCAACGTGAAGGACAGGATGCCGAGCACGGTGTCGACCACTCCCGGCCGGTGGACTCCACTCGGTGGAGTGGAGCCCACCCAGTGGAGTGGATGCGCGGCATCGCCGTTGCGATGCACAGCATCGGGTGCGGCATCGGATGCACCCAGTGGCCGGCCTCCCGGCCGCGGTGCGGTCCGGGCTCCTGCGGGCGGTGCGCTCGTTGGTCGTCCTCGCGCACCGGGTGCGGCCTCTCGGCATCGTCGCGGTGCGCATAGCGGTCCATCGTGGCGCGGGCCCGGTCGGCCGCCGCGGTGAAGGCGTCCTCGAGGCGGATCAGGCGCAGGGCCCGCAGCGCCGTCAGGTCGACCGCCTCCTGTCGGCCGGGCTCCTGCTCCTCGTCGTCGTGGTCGGGGTCGGCCGCCTCGGGCGCGAGCAGCTGCTCGGGCATCGCCGCCTGCTGGTGCGCGACGACGTCGTACGCCCGGCCGCGCGTGGCGACGGTGGAGCGCAGTTTCTCGCGGACCGCAGCGCCGGAGAGGACGGCCCGTTCGTACTGCAGCGGCACGCGGGGTGTCTCCCGCTCCCCCGGCTCCAGGCCCGGAGGCCGGGGCGCGGCGAGTGCGCTCGGGTCGGCCGGTGGCTGCCGGTCGGGGGCGGTGGTGGGCGGGCGCTGGCGGTCGGAGGTCAGGTCGGCCAGTGACCAGCGGGCGTGTAGACATCTCAGGCACTCAACGTGTCAAGCGGCGGCTGCGAGCTCGGCGGCGAAAGCGGTCTGTTCGTCGAACAGGGCACCGTGCTGAAGGCAGTAGTAGAGCTGGCCGAGCATACGGTTGAAGAGGTTCCTCTGAGCTGCTGCGTGCCAGTCCCCGGCGTCGCGACGGCGTCGATAGTGAGCTTTGGCGCCGGGCGAGGCGGTGATCGAGGAGAAGGCCCAGAGGTAGCCAGCATGGTTGAGGCGGTCATTCTTGACCCGTCGGCGGGTGATGCTCGACTTCTTGCCGGAGGCCCGGGTGATGGGCGAGGCTCCGGCGTACGCCTTCAGGCCGCGGCCATCCGTGAAACGAGCCTTGTCGTCCCCGATCTCGGCCAGCACCCGGGCGCCGAGCTGGATACCGAGCCCAGGAAAGCTCAAGATCACCTCAGCGTCCGGGTGCTGAGGAAAAGCCTCTTCCACCGCCTCGGCGAGGTCGTCGGCGGCGGTGCAGGCGGCCGCCAACTGGACCAGGAGGGCGAGCATTTGCTTGCCCAAGCACCTCCTCGACCAGCGGTGGCTGACGAGCCCAGTCGGTACGGAGGGCATCCCGAAGTCGGCCGACCTCTTCATCGATGCCTCGCTGGCGGCCGGCCCTTCGAAGTGCGGCCGCCAGCTGCGTGCGCGTCAACTTCGCCGCGCAGGTCGGCGTCGGGGCGGCTCTGAGGAGCTCCCGGGCTTCTGGACGGCCTCGGCTGCGTGAGCAGGCCGAGGCCTGGGAGGAGCAGATGTGTAAGGACGCAGAGAGCGGCAGGAAGCCCCGGCCGGAAGGTCCGCAGGCGGGCCAACGCCGTAGCAAGCCTGTCCGTGACGGCTCACCGGCCGTGGCCGTCGGCGGACACGAACATGGCCAACTGGTCGCTGATCCAGGGGTCGAACATGGCCAGCTGGTCGCTGATCCACGGGTCGAACATGGCCAACTGGCCTGCGACCCAGGGATCGGGGCGGTCGTGCGCTTCCCGCCGCGCACCGGCGTACCCGGATCCGTTGGTCCGGTTTCCGTGACCTGGGAGGTTTCGGCTGTCGCCGGCGACCGCCTTGATGTGCCCGCGTGCCTGGGACGGGGCCGCAGTCGCGGTACCACCGGCGGTCCAAAGGGCGCCCCCGATGAGCGCCGCGGAAACGCCCGCACGCGCCACACGCGACATGATCTTCTTCATGATCTTTCCTCCTTGGGCAGCCCGGCGGTCTGATCACTGCGAACGGCGGAACCCACCGGTGTCACTGCGCCATGGAACATACGCACTCCAAGCATGGTTGAACAATAAACTACTAGAGTGAGACAAAACACCCCTTTGAGGGGAAATGCGACCCGCGCCTCGGGTGGGCACACGCGGTCCGACACAGGCGGCCCGCCGGGGGTTCGCACAGGCGGACCATCCATCGATGACCGTGGCCGACATCACGGCCAAAGAGGGCAAACGGTGCCACTATCGGCGTCGTGCAATATTCAACCATCATGGTGGAGCGCACGGCGATGCCGGTCACCGCACCGGTACGCGCCCTCACCCGCCGGATCCAAGGCAAGCACGCCGATCACGTGGTGCACGGAGTCAAGACGGTCATCGCTGCCCTGCTGACCTGGGCGGTCGTCGCCCCGTGGGTCCCCCAGAACCAGCCTTACCCAGCCGTCGCCACAGCCGTGCTCATGGTCAATGCCTCCACGGTCTACGAATCGGTGAGGAAAGCGGCGCAAAGCGTGGTGGCGAGGATCGCCGGCCTGATCCTCGCCCTCGTGACCGCGCGGCTTCTCGGACCGACCGCGGGCGCCGTCACGGTCATCGCTCTCATCGCGGTCCTGGCCGGACCTCGCCGCACCGCCGACGACCGTCTCCAGATCGCTTCCACGGCAGTGATCGCGTTGACCGTCACCGCGACCGATCCCATGGGCCACCTCCTCTACCCCGTACTGCAGACGCTCACCGGCGCGGTCGCGGGCATCGCGGTGAACGCTCTGGTGCTGCCTCCGCTGTATCTGAACGAGTCCGACTCCGCCCTGCGCGACCTCGCCGAGGCCCTGGGCTCACTGCTGCACGACATGGGATCCGGCCTCGCCCGGCGACAGCTCACCTCGAAGGGCTACGGCTGGCTGCACCAGGCCCGTGCCCTGGACAAGCGGCTCACGCACGCGGAGCAGCAGGTACAGCAGGCCGACGAGAGCCTGCGCTGGAACACGCGCTGTGTCGCACACGCCCGACGCAGGAACACGGCGCACGTGGACAGCGATGCGTTCAAGGTGCTGCGCGGCATAGCGATCCAGGTTCGCGGAATCGCCCGCACCCTGGCCGACAGTGCCCACGACGGGCACACCGATCACCACCTGGGACAACAGTTCCTCGACCGGTACTCCCACGCCCTGCACCTGGCCGCCGCAGCCGTCCAGGACTCCGTCACGACACACCTGACGGCAGACCCCTCCCACGCCTCCCCCCGCGAACGGCTGCGGACAGCCATCGACGGGACCCTCACCTGGCACCACGCCATGACCGACATGATCGGCCAGGGACAACTCACCAAACCAGGCGCATGGCACGTCTACGGCTCACTCATGACAGACCTGGAAAGGCTGCTGACCGACCTGGACCACGCACACAAACACTGACCCCAGTGGCCCTCTTGCTGGACCGCGAAGAAGATATCGGGGTTGCCGTTCGGGGCGGTGGGCTGTGCCCCTGGCGATCGGAGGACATGGGGGGTGTCACCGGGCCCGAGGGGTGCCGTCGGAGACGCTGATCAGAGGTCCTGCCACTGCCCGGCCCGGCGCAATGCCCGGCAGCTCGCGGTCATCAGTCCCGGAAGGTGCCTCCCCATGGCCAAACTGTCGTCGTCGATGAGCGCGCGTCGAACGTGGCCGCATGCTGCTGTGCCGGGGTACCCGGGCGCTCCGGCGGAGTCGGGATGCCCTGCCCTGAAGTGTTCCTGCTCGTCGTGCCGCCTGCGCCTGCTGTTGCGAAGGCCGGCTCGGGGCGTTCCTCGAACCGGTCCAGCTTCTTCCTCACCTCGGCGACCGGTAGTGCTGGGCCCCCGTA
Source organism: Streptomyces sp. NPDC001852 (assembly GCF_042891825.1). Classification (NCBI taxonomy): domain Bacteria; kingdom Bacillati; phylum Actinomycetota; class Actinomycetes; order Kitasatosporales; family Streptomycetaceae; genus Streptomyces; species Streptomyces sp. NPDC001852. The sequence goes on along the minus strand of NZ_JBIATN010000032.1, from coordinate 23,172 downwards.
CGATCTCCGCCGGTGTCCGGCTCATGTACCAGCCGTGTACGCGGGGTCGACAAAGTCGGACGGCCAGCCGGCCAGGTCGACGGCGTCGTCGTACACGGCGTCACCGAACGCCACGGTGACCTTCTGCGGGTCGGCCGTCTCCCCGAGTTTGTCCCAAAGCAGAAGCACCAGACCCACGCCGGGATACCAGGCGGCGCCGTCGACGCCCCATGGCCGGGTCCTTGCCGGGCACCGCTCTGGGGCGTGCCCTGCTCGGCACCCCTCTCGCCCGCCCGAACGTCCGGTACGCCCTTGTGAGCCCCGCCATCAGCCGGACACCCGTCCTGATCGGTATCCGTGAGGCGGTCGCCACGGCAGTGCTGCCGGTCATCGTGCTCCGCGTGGTCGGCGATCCCGACCAGGAAGAGGTGGCCTCTGCCGTCATCGGGACGACCCTCGCCGTCCTGATCCTTCTCACCGCAGGCACCACGGGCGGCAAGCTCAATCCCGCCCGCCAGTTCGGCCCCGGGGTCATGGCCGGCGCGCCCGGCCCGATCTGGCCGTACCTGGCCGGGCCGATGACAGCAGCCGTCGTTGTCGGGACACCGGCACTGCTCCTGCCCAGCCGGTAACCGGTGCGGAGCAGGGCAGGGCCGGCCGAGCCAGGCCGCGGCGCGCCGCATCCACCGTCAAAGCAGCCGAGCGCCATACCCGGCCACAGCCGGCCGACAAGCTCACGTCCCCGCACTTACTCGGCCACGGGAAGTTCGTTCCGTGGCCGGGCCCGGAGCGGTCGGCCGTCGCCGCCCGCAGATCCCGCGTCAGGATCTGTGGGATGCATGTCCGTTTGGACACTTCCGGCTACCGGACCGGATGGAGACCGTGGAGATGAATCGGATGCGACCCATTCCTCGACCTTTCCCTTCAGGAGTACCCATGCCCGAAACGATTGCCGGGATCACGGTCCCGGACACCGCCCTGGTCCGCGAAGCGACCGCTCTGGTACGCCAGTCGGCCGACGACACGCTGTTCCACCACTCCCGCAGGGTGTTCCTGTGGGGAATGCTCAAGACCGCTGTCCGGGGACTCGAGGCCGACCCCGAACTCGCCTACGTCGGCGGCCTCTTCCACGATCTCGGGCTGACGGCCGACTACCGCACGAAGGACCGCCGCTTCGAGCTCGACGGCGCCGAGGCGGCGTACGGCTTCCTGCGTGACCACGGGCGCAGCGAGGAGGAGGCACGAAACGTCTGGCTTGCGATCGCGCTGCACACCACTCCGGAGGTGCCCCTCCACCTGGCGCCCGAAGTCGCCGTGGTGACGCTCGGCGTCGAGACCGACGTCCTGGGCCTGGACCTCGAGCAGATCACCCCGGTACATCGTGCCGAGGTCGTCGCCGCCCATCCCCGTCCGGATTTCAAGAACCGCATTCTCCAGGCCTTCTACGACGGCATGGCCGACCGGCCGGACACCACGTTCGGCACGATGAACGACGACGTCCTGGCGCACTTCGACCCCACCTTTCAGCGCAAGGACTTCGTCGCTGTCATACGGTCCAACGCCTGGCCCGAGTGACCTGATTCGCGATCACCCTTGGCGGCGTCGCGGGTCGGCCAGCAGCCGGCGAGGGGCCGGCCGGCGCTCTTGGCCCAGGCCGGCCCACCGAGCGGCCCGTTGCGCCGCGAGTTGGACCGATCCGGACGGCGAGGGACTCCCCCGCACTCGGACGCCGCGATTTGATCAAGGAACGTGATCGAGGAAAGGAACTGACAAACGCATGACCGTCCATCGTGTCGCCTTCCTCTTCCTCGTGTTCGGCGGAGTGAAGATGCCCGACGTCTCCGACCCTGTGGAAATGTTTGCGGAAGCCAACACTCTCGGCGCCTGTTACTCGCTGCGCTACACCTCGTCGTCCGGCGAGCCGGTCCGCACCTCCATCGGTACGCGCCTGCCCGTCGACGCGGCCTCGGCAGAGGCCGACGCCGACACACTCGTCGTCCCGGGTGCGGATCCACTCGTCACCGAGCCGATCCCGTCGGATCTGACGGAGGCCGTCCGGCTGCTGGGTCCCCGCACGCGCAGGCTTGTTTCCATTTGCACCGGCTCGTTCGTTCTCGCTGCCGCAGGCCTGCTCTCGGGGCAACGCGCGACCACTCACTGGCGTCACGCCCAGCTGCTCGCGCGCGCCTACCCCGACATTCGCGTCGAGCCCGATTCCCTCTTCGTCGAGGACCGTGACATCTTCACCTCGGCGGGCGTCACGGCCGGCATCGACCTTGCGCTTTCCCTGGCCGAACGCGACCAGGGTGCGGATCTGGCACGTGACGTCGCCCGAAACCTGGTCATGTTCATGCAGCGCCCCGGAGGGCAGTCCCAGTTCTCTGCGCCGCTGAAGGTGAGCGTGCCGCGCACGCCCGCACTGCGGGCAGTGGTCGACCTCGTCTCGGCGCAGCCCGCGCTCGAGCACAGTACGGATTCGCCGGCGGCCCTCGTCGGTGTCAGCCCCCGTCATCTCACCCGTCAGTTCAACGCCGAGCTCGGCAGGACCTCGGCCAGGTTCGTCGAACACGTGCGGCTGGATCACGCAAAGGCCCTGCTCGACGCCGGTCACAGCGTGTCCGAGAGCGCCCGCGCTGCCGGGTTCGGCAGTCCCGAGACGCTGCGACGGGCCTTCATGTCCCGGCTCGGTGCCTCACCCAGCCACTACCGCGCCCGGTTCGCGACAACGCACGACTTCGACGTCCCCGAACAAACGGGCCGCCGCGCACAAGGCTGATCGTCACGCCCCCGCCTGCGCGCGGCGAGCCGTGCCGAAGCGGCGTTGATAGGCAGTGGGACTCATGGACAGCTCCCGTGCGAAGACTCGGCGCAGACTCTCGTAGCTCGGGAATCCCGCCAGGGCGGCTGCCTGGGTCGCGGAATGCCCCTGATCGAGGAATGCCTTGGCGAGGTCGAACCGGATCGACTCGACGTACCGGGCCGGCGTGGTGGACAGCTCCTCACGGAACAGCCGCGTGAGATGGCGGGGGCTGACATTGAGATGCTTGGCGAGTTCGCCGAGGGAGTGATTGCCCGCAGGATCTGCCTGGACCAGGTCGACGACTCTGCGCAGCGCGGGAGACCTGGGTGGCGTGGCCTGCAGCGGAGCGGAGAACTGCGACTGACCGCCCGCGCGTTGCAGGTAGACCACCAGGGCACGGGCGACGTCCCGGCTGAGTTCGGGCCCGTGGTCCTCCTCCACGAGAGCCAGCGCCAGGTCGATGCCGGCGGAGACGCCCGCCGACGTGTACGTGGTGCCGTCGCGTACGTAGATGGCGTCGGGCTCGACCCGGGCCTTCGGACACTGGGCGGCGAGTTCGCCGGCGACCTTCCAGTGAGTGGTGGCACGCTTTCCGTCCAGCAGGCCTGTGGCAGCCAGGACGAACGCCCCGGAGCAGACGGAGGCGACACGGCCGGAGCGGGCCGCCAGGTCCCTCGCGGCCTCGACCAGATCGCGCGCGACGGGAGTCCTGGGATAGATGTCGCCGCCCGGCACCACGAGCGTGTCCGGAGCCGGCTCGGAGGCGGGGCTGCCGTCGACGGTGATCCGTATGCCGACCGACGACGTGACGTCGGCACCGGTCGTCGACAGCAGGGCGATCCGATAGTCGGCGCCGAGTCGATTCGCCTCAGCAAACACCTCGGCGGGGCCTGAGACGTCCAGAAGTTTCACCCCGTCGTAGACGAGCATGGTGACCCGGTGGTGCGCGTCGGAGCTCACGGTTCTCTTCCTCCGGCATCTGGATCCAGTGACTGGCGGCCGGACCGACGCCGCGCGTGCTCCGCGGTCCGGACTACGGAGGACGGCCACTGCCCACTCGTCCTCCACCGCATCGGAAGCGCGGATGTCATGACCGTCATCATCGCAGGGAGGGCCCGGTCGTGACGGCCGGACTCTGGCCGGAAGCGCATGTCGACACCCTCGCCTTCACCCCTTGCATCGGCAGCTCCGTGAGTTCTGGATGATTGTGCGCGAGGATTACGTTACAGTCATTATCTGTAATGTATGGCCGGAGGTGTCCGGCCGCCGACGATCTCTGCACCGGAGGACGGTCATGGCGAGTGACTACGAACGCGGTCGAGTGGGGTTGCTCCTCGTCGACCTGGTCAATGAGAACTTCTCGGAGGACGGCAAGGCCTACTCCATCTACGCACCGGAGTACGAACGGCTCGGCACGATCGACAACCTGAAGAAGCTCATCACCGGGGTGCGGCGGCACAAGGACATTCCCGTCTTCTACTCGAGGACCGCCTTCACCGATGACGACTACTCGTCGTGGAAACACGTCTCCGGGATTCACCGGCAGATGTTCGACAACCGCCTGTTCGAGGCGGACACGTGGAGCACCGAGTTCCACGAGGACCTGGCTCCCCAGCCGGGTGACGTGATCCTCGCGCCGCACAAGAGCCTCGACGTGCTCCACCACACCGACCTGGAGTTCCAGCTGCGGCAGCGCAACGTCGAATACCTGGCCATCGCCGGGGTCTCCGGGATCATGGCCGTGGAGTCGACGGCCCGGACCGCGATGGAGCGCGGCTACCACGTCACGACGTTCACCGACGCGATCGCCGCCCCCGGTGGCCTTGTCACGTACCAGGCGATGATGCGCGGCCTGAACATGGTCTCGCACAGCGTGGTCGGCGTCGACGACTTCCTGGCCTCGCTCGACAAGACGGCGGCGTAACGCTTCACCGTCAGTGCGGTGAGGGGAGAGGCCGGAGCGTGTATGGGGCACGAGTGAGGCCGGCGGGCGTCCGGGACCGGTTCGTGGCATCCGATCCCGGACTGCTCCGGCTGCTGTCCGCGCTCAGCGCGGTCTGCGCGGTGCTGCTGACGCTCGGTGCGCTCGCGGCGATGCACGCGCCGGTGCCGACCCTGGTGGCGGGTGCTCTCACCGCCATGGTCAGCACGGTGGCGGTCACCGAGCGCCGACCGCAGGACCAGGCGCTGACCCTTGCGGCCGGAATGCCCCTTGCGCTGGCGGTCATGGCGCTCGGTAGTGCGCTGACGCCGTACCGGGTCCTGGCGGACGCGGTGTTCGTCGTGCTGATCTTCGCGGCCATCTACATCCGGCGGCGGGGCCCGCGCGCGACCACGCTGGGCGTCTTCGCCTTCCAGTTGTTCTTCGTGACCCAGTTCATCGAGACCCGCCTGGAGCAGCTGCCGCAGCTGTGCCCGGCCGTCCTGGTGGCCTTCGGCAGCTCGGCGGTGGTCCGCTTCGCCATCCTGCGCTCGCCGCCGGAGCGGACGCTGGCACGGCTGCACCGGGCTTTCCTCCTGCAGCTGGGGCTGGTCCTGGACGCACTGATCGAGATGGCGGAAGGCGGACAGGAGGCGCTGCGGGCCGAGCGGGCGGTCGACGACCTGCGCCGGCATGCGGCCCGGCTGCACACGGGCGCGTTGATGATCCAGAACTGGCTGGTCACCGGAGCGCCGGACCGGTGCACGGCCAGCGCGATCCAGCGCCGCGTGGCAGCAGCAGAGACGGCCGCGGAACGGCTGGCCATCCTCGTGATGCGGCTCTTGTGGCCCGGTGCCGACATGGACACGTTGACCCGGCATCTGACGAAGGGCCGCCGTGCCGGCTCCCGCCTCGCCGCCCGGGACGCGGCGGCGCCGCCCGCACTGGTCTCGGAGCTGCGCGGGCTGCGCGCGACGATCGGTCCCGGTCGGCCGCGACCGGCGCCCACCGATCCCGCTTTGGTCCGCGACGGGCTGCTCGGCCACCGCAACGACGAGTACCGGTCCGACGCCGCCCCGGCTACGGCTGACATCTTGCGCTCCGTCGAGGACTTCGCGCGCACACTGCGCGACCTGCGCCTCGCCGCCGACGCGCCCACCTCGGCTCCCAAGGACTGCCCCGAGGCGCCACGGTGCACCGGAGGGCTCGATGCGCAGGACTCCGGCCCGGCGAAGGACGTCGCACGGGGGCTGGAGGGCACCCGCGTCCGTCCCACCACCCGGACCGCGCTCCAGGTGGCCACCGGATCGGCGCTGGCCATCGGCGGCGGTGATCTGCTGTCGCCGCAGCGCTGGTACTGGGCGGTGTTCACGTGCTGGGTGGTGTACATCAGCACCTCCTCCACCGGTGAGATCCTGGTCCGGGGATACCGCCGGCTGCTCGGCACGGTGATGGGTGCCGTCGCCGCGCTCGCACTCGCCGCCCTGATCGGTAACGATCCCCGGCTGGCATTCGCCTTGGCGATTCTGGGCGTGTTCGGGATGTACTACACGACCGCGGTGTCCTACACGCTGATGTCCTTCATTGTCACCACGATGATCGGCATGCTGTACACCCTGCTCCACGCCCTCACTCCGGGCGTTCTGTTGGTGCGGATCGAGGAAACCGCGCTGGGGATCGCGTGCGGGCTGGCCGCGGCACTGCTCGTGCTGCCGACGCGAACCCGGGAGCACACGGACCGGTTGCTTCGCGAGGTGCTGGAGCGGCTGCGCGCGGTGCTCTGCCAGTCGCTGGCCCGGTTGGGCGGCGAGCCCGTCGGGGATCTGCTCGGCCCGGCCCGCGCGCTGGATTCGGCCCTGGACAGCCTGCGCCTGTCCATGCAGCCGCTGATCACTCCGATCAGCCCGTTGCGGTCCCGGCGGCGCGCCGCGCTCGCGGTGCTGGGGCTGCTTGAGACCGCGGCCTTGCAGACCCGCAGCCTGGCGGGCACCGCCGCACCGATGCCGGCTGGGATCCGCCTCCGCGCCGGTCCGTACCTCAGGGACGAGGCCGGCCGCATCGACCGCAACCTGGCGGCCCTGATCAGCCAGGTGGCCGGGGGAGGCGAGGGCGGCACGGCGCTCGAGCGCGGTCCGGGCGTCCTCGCCTGGTTCCCGGTGGGCGGGGACGGGACACGTACCGAGGACGTCCACATGACGCTGCGGGTGCTACGGCACCTGCAACGCGTGGACCAGAGCATCCAGGGGCTGGCTCGGACGCTCGGCACGCCCGTGCGCGACAAGCCATGACGCGGGCTCTCGCAGGTCGGCAGTCACTCACTCATGAGGCCCGAAGGGGGCCTTGGGCGAGCGAACCGGGCTTCCCTTCCCGCCGTCGGCCCGGTGGGTGGCGGTCAATCGGCACTACAGCGCGGTCGACGTCCCCGCCGCCATCGGCACCTTCATCGAAGCCACCAACCGCGGCGACAGCGAGGCCTTCGCCGCCGCCTTCGCCGAGGACGCCCACCTCTACGACTACGGGCGCGCGTTCCACGGACGTGACCGTGTGCGCGACTGGGACCGCACCGACAACATCAGGGTGCAGGCCCACTTCGAGCTGATCGATGCGGTGGCCGGTCCGGCCCAGGACCGTTATGCCGTCACGCTGAAGGTCACCAGCAACCGGTACAACGGCACCGGGCCCATGACCTTCCGCCTGCGCGGCGGCCTGATCGCCGACCTCCGCATCGGCTGACCGCACGCGGCGACGCGGCGCTACACCGCGGCCTGCTCCGTCTGGTCCGGCGCCTCCTCGTCGACGTTCAGGCAGTCCGCCAGGCAACGTGTCCGGGAGAGCGTGAAGACACCGTAGGTGAGCAGGCCGAAGCCGAGCAGGGCCGGCAGGATCCACAATCCCGTACGGGGCTGCTCGGCGTAGAGCGTGACTCCCAGCACGACACCGGTCACGGCGTCGGTGAGGGTCAGAGCGGGCTGGGAGGCGATCAGCGGGCCGGCCTGCATCGCGGTGCCCAGCAGGAAGAGGGACGCGGCTCCGATCACCGCGAAGCCGTACGTCTGCCACGACAGGAGGAACGCCACGACTCCCTGATCGTCCAGTACGCCCATGGCCGACTTCATCAGCGCCGCGGCGAGCGCGTTGCCGAGAGCCGCACCGGCGGCCAGGCAGGCCGCCCGTGCCCGGCCGAAAGGCCGGGCACGGGCGGTCAGCACGAGCGCCGCGCCCAGGGCACCGGTGACGACGACGGTCGGTGCCCACCAGAGGACCGGTACCTCAGCGCGTCCGCCGGAAGGTGCAAGCGAGAACAGGAAGGCGGCGAGCCCGGCGGCGATGCACGTCACCGACGCCCAGGACTTGCGTGACCGGCGCACATGGAAGACCAACCCGCCGATCACGAGGGCCAGCGGAAGCTCCAGGATGAAGACGGGCTGGACGGCGGCGAGTGAACCGGAAGCCAGGGCGAGCGCCTGGAGTATCGCCGACAGCGTCACACCGACGATGCCCGCGAGCCAGACGGGCGTCCGCAGCAGATCGGCCAGCAGCCCGAGGCGCAGTGACGTCGACGCGGGGACGGTCAGCGCGGCACGCCTTTGCAGCACCGTTCCGAGGGCATTGCTGCAGGCCGCGAGAACGGCGAGACCGACGGAAAGGGCCATGGCCGCAACGATCCTCTCTCACCCCTGTACACCGTCCACCACTACGCAGGGAAAGAACCGAGGCCGCCGACGCGGCATTCCGCCGAGCGCCGCGTCCTCTCTGACCCGTTGGCTGCCGCGGGAGCGGGAACGGCGTGAAGTGCTCCCGGCGAGCGAGCCGAGGAAGGCGCGAGCCTCACCCCCCTTCACGGTTACCGGAGCCGACGGGTGGTGCCGGAAGTCGCGGTGCCGCGGGAGGGGCGAGCGGCTCGTTGTGGCGCCTTCCTATGCGACGGCAGCGGCGGACCGGGAAGGACGGATGTCGTACGAGATGCGTCCGGCGGGCAGGTAGAAGAGGGCGATCAGCGCGCCTCCCCGTACCTCGGGGTAGTGGTGGCTGCCCGGGGCGGGCGCGGTCCAGCCCGCTCCCTGCCAGCCGTTCGGCCCCGCCAGCTGGGCTCCGGGGTCTACGGGGGCGACGAGGTTCAGTTCACCGTACGGGTGCGCGTGGTACTGGCCCCGGTAGCGCTCGACACTGTCCATGTAGACGGCCGTGATGCTGAAGTAGTGGGTCTCCGCAGTCGGTTCGGCGATGAGGCTGCGGCGGTAGCGGGGCCCGTCGACCTCGATGTTCGCCGCCCAGCCCTCCTCCAGGACACCGATCTTGATCAGGCGCGCGAGGTCCTGGTAGAGCTCGCTGTCGGGTCCGTAGGTGGTGTTCAGCCAGCTCTCCAGGTCGTTGCCGGCCGTACGGTTCCTGACCTCGGCCAGGAACGGGATGCTGCGGTCTATCAGTGCCTTGCGGCTGTCCTCGCTCATGCGCGGAGTCCTCTCGTGTTGCCCCTGGGTCTGAGGTCTGACATGAGAACGATGCCGCCGTCTTTCGTTACAGTCAATAGCTGTAACGAAAGTTGCCGTGGGCCCTGATGCAGCGCCTGCCCGACGCCGTCCGGGACCCGCGCCTGCCCGACGCCGCCCCCGAGGGCCACTCTCAGACGGGGCGGACCTCGCCGTCCACAGCGATCGCCGGCCAGACCGTGGCGACGACCCGTTCCGCGAAGTCGTCCTGGACCTCGCGGCCGGTCCGCAGGTAGTCGGCGAAGTAGCTGCCGAAGCAAAGGGTGACGACCATGTCCAGGTCCACGTCCTCACGCACGGCACCGCGGCGCTGCAGCGAGACCAGCGTCATCAGCAGTTCCTCGCAGCGGGGCCGCACGCCGTACTCCCGCAACTGCTCCAGCAGGCCTGGCGCCCGCTCCACCTCCGCCATGAAGTTGCCGTGCAGGGCCATGGCCCGCTCGTTGTGGTAGCGGGGGTCGAGACGCCGTACCGCTTCGACGAGTGCCTCACATGGGGCCAACTGCTCCATGTCCAGCGGAGGGTAGGCCTCGCGCTGCTTGCGCAGTCCGTATTCCAGGGCGTCGATGACGAGGTCGTACTTGTTCGCCCACCGCCGGTACAGGGTCGGCCGGGTGACACCGGCGTCCGCGACGATGTCCCCGATCGTCATGGAGGAGTAGCCGTCGGTGGCCAGCCGCTTGCGCGTGGCCTGAATGATCGCCTCCTCGATCGCCGGGTCCCTGGGCCGTCCGCCGGCAGGCGCCGCCGGCTCCGCTCCCGAGCGCCCGCCGCGCCCGCCGGCCCGTTCATCGGAACGCGTCGCCTTCGCCTTCGCCATCTCATTCCTTCCCACACAAGCCGGCGGGAGCCGGTTGCCCATCAGGCCCCGCCGCATCGGCACATTACGCGAACTCCGGCCTGTCACCCGCAGCGCCTTCACCGGACGGGTCAGCCCGATTTATTTACAGCTCTTGACTGTAACTGAATCGAGGCCTAGCGTGACGCGCCATACGGAGCGCGGTCACGCAACCGAAGGCGAGAGCCTCACATGAAGACGGCCCAGCGGTTGATCGGCCACGGCGTAGCGAGCCCCGGCGCCGCCGCGGACCCGAACGCCCGGGCCCGGGCGAGGCCACGAACCCGGCGGTGCGAGCCGGACGGCACCGTCGCCGGGGTACCGCCCGGCCGTGAGGGGCGCAACGACGAGCACGCCGTTCCCCAGCCGGCCGGACGCCTCTCCTCCCCCACCACCCATCCCTCGATCTGCCCATGGAAGGATCATGAACCACACTCCGGCCACGGCACCCGCCCCCGCCGCCGCCCCGGTCACGGTGGAGTCCGCCCTCCGCACCCGGCACAGCGTGCGAGCGTTCCTGCCGACACCCGTCCCCCGGCCCAGGGTCGAGCGGCTGCTGGCGCTGGCGGCGCGGTCCGCCAGCAACTCCAACTGCCAGCCCTGGCAGGTCCACGTCGTGACCGGGGCGGCGAAACGCTCACTCACGGCCGCCCTCCTGCAGGCTCATGCCGGCGACGACGAGGGGCGGGGACGGGACTACGCCTACCAGCCGGAGCAGGACGGTTGGTGCGAGCCGTTCCGGTCACGACGCCGCCGGTTCGGTGAGAGCCTCTACCGCGACACGCTCGGGATCCGGTCCGACGACACCGGGGCACGGCTCGACCACCACCGGCGGAACTACGACTTCTTCGGCGCGCCCGTCGGCATCGTCCTCACGACCAGCCGCCATCCGTTGCAGAGCGCCCTCCTCGACGCAGGCCTCTTCCTGCAGGCCCTGATGCTCGCCGCGCGCGGCGACGGCCTGGACACCTGCCCCCAGGCATCCCTCATCGACTTCTCTCCCGTGCTGCGCCGGCACCTGCTGATCCCCGACGACCAGCTGATCGTCTGCGCAGTCGCCCTCGGGTACGCCGACCCCGCGCACCGCCTGAACCGGCTGCGCACCCGGCGCGAACCCGTCGGTTCCTTCGCCACCTTCCACGGAGACGAAGCCGGCTGAGGGCCTCCCGAGCACGTCGGGCATCTTCCGCGATCCGTCCTCGTCCCGAATGATCCACATCCCCCACGCTGCGCATGCCGAGGGTCACAAGTCCCCTTACGGAACCGGCCGTCGAGATGGAGCGCCACGTCCTCACACGTGTGGAGACGCGCGCACTTCACCGCTCCGACCCGACCGACGGGCCCTCCCCGGGACTGCCTGCCTCCCACGTCCCGCCCTCCACCGGGACCGATCCGGGGGCACAGCGGGCCGACGTCGCCATGGACGACGTTGTGACGGCCGGTTGTCACCCGCCTGCCGTGTCAGCCTTCCGCACCACGGCGGCGGCGTCGAGGTGCCCCCTCCACGCGCTCACCCGGCCGGCGGCCCGGGAAAGCGCGCGCCGTGAGTCCGGCAGCGCGGCGGCTGCCGGACTCACGGTGCGGACAGGCCCACGGCGGACCTGGGACCGCCGCGTTGCGGGGCAGGTCAGGCGAGACCGGCCTCTAGGGCGGCAGCGACCTGGACCACGCGCTCGGCCTGGTGGCGGGCGGCGTTGCGAGTGTGCTCGCCGACCGGGTTGTTGCCCTGGGCGTCGACCTGCGAGGTGCCGTAGGGGTTGCCGTCGACGAACTCGACGGGGTCGGTGCAGCCCGGGGACACAATGATGCCGCCGAAATGGTGGATGGAGTCGTACAGGGCAAGCAGCGTCGACTCCTGGCCGCCGTGGGCCGTCGCGGTCGTCACGAAGCCGCTGAAGACCTTGTTGGCCAGCTTGCCCTGTGCCCACAGGCCGCCCAGGGTGTCGATGAACTGCTTCCGCTGGGACTAGATGTTCCCGAAGCGGGTGGCGGTACCGAAGACGATCGCGTCCATGGCAGAGCTCACCGCCGCTGCTTTCGCCACGTCGAAGGAGGAGGCCGCCGACGATGCCGAGCGGGTACGGCACATCCTGTTCGACCTGCTCGACCATGGTCAGTGCGTCGACTGCGCGGGAGGGCGGGGAGGCGTGCGTGTGCGACCTGATCGGACCGTTCGACGTCTTGCAACCGGCTGTCTCCCACCATCTGACGGTGCTGCGCGAGGCCTTGCTGGCCAGCTCCGAGTGGCGCGCCACCTGGGTGTACTACCCAGTGCTCCCCGAGGCCGTGGCCAAGTTCCGCCCAGCTGCAGACCCCCGCCGTGCCGGTGAACGCCTCCGCGCGAGCGCCCGTTTTCTGCAGGCGCCGGAGAACGCAGCGAAGGTCGTGCCGCTGCTCGGCTGGAAGCGCGCCCTCGACGTCGCGGAGAACCCGGCGACCCGGCTCCTCACCCGGTCCAGCCGGAGACCATCTGCGTGCCCAGCGCCGTGAAGGCGCGCAACTTGGCGGTTTCCGCGTCCGCACGCCACACCAGCGCGCCGCTGGCCGGGGGTAGGCCGGTCAACGGACGGTGGACCACTCCGGGGTGCGCGTAAGTCTGGAAGAGCCCCTCGTGAGTGGTCCACACGCGTTCCCCGGTGGCGACCCGGTGCAGCGCCTCCTGGTAGGTGCGGCCGCCCGGACCGCGGCGCAGGGGCCGGCCCAGCGGGGTGAAGGGCGGGCAGAAGCCGTGCCGCAGGGCCTCGGGCAGTTCGGCGGGGCCGTCGAGCAGCACCCAGTCCGCCAGGTCCTCGATATCTACCGAGTCCCGCCGCGCCAGCAGATGGTCGCGGGCCACGGCCAGCACGCGGCCATGAGACACCAGGACCGTCCCCACCTTCAGGTCCGGTTCGTCCAGTGGCAGCAGGGTGAACACGACGTCCATCTCGCCTTTGCGCAGCGGTCCGTAGGGGTCGGTCCAGGGCACTTCCGCGACCGTGATCTCGCAGGCCGGGTGCCGGCGGCCGAAGTCGAGCATCAGCTCGGTCAGCGGCGGCCCGTTGAGGCAGCCGAGGAAGCCGACGCAGAGCGTGCCGGTCACGCCCTGGGCGATCGCGCGTGCCTCCTCGTAGCTCTTTCTGAGACTTGTGTAGGCCGCCCCGAGGGTGTGCCGGGTGTGCTCACCCAGCGGGGTCAGGGCGACTCGGCGGCTGGTGCGGGTGAACAGCGGTGCGCCGATCCGGCGTTCCAGCGACCGGATCAGCTGGCTGACCCGGGACTGGGACAGCAGCAACCGCTCGGCGGTGCGGCCGAAGTGCAGTTCCTCCGACAGCGTGAGGAAGGCCTCGATCTCCGTCAGGTCCACTCCACTGCCCCCTGATCAATGAGTGTGGCTGATCGATTGTGTACCGATCCCGCCTTGTTCCAGCAACTCCCGGCTGAGATCGTCTGGTTGGCGCGGGCGACTGGATCGGTCCCCCGCGGTGTTCGAGGCACCACTGCGGCAGTCGACTCAGGGGGAAATGAATGATCGTCGTCACCGGAGCGGCCGGAACCGTCGGATCGGACGTCGTCACCCGCCTGCGGGCGCAGGGCGCTCACGTCCGGGCGCTGGTACGGGCGGGCTCGGCGGTACCGGCCGGATGGGACGCCGGTGTGGAGGTGGTGGCCGCCGATTTCACCGACCCGGCCTCGCTGGACGTGGCCCTGGCCGACGCCGACGTCGTCTATCTGCTGGTCGCGGTCCACCCGGAGATGGACGCGCACGAACGGAACGTGATCGACGCCGCCGTACGCACCGGGCGGCACCCGCGGATCGTGCTGCACACCGCCGCCGGGGTCGGGCAGCATGGCGAGGGCGTGCGGTTCCTCACCGCGCACACCGCCGGGTTCGCGCACCTGGGCGCGTCCGGGCTCCCTTGGACGGTGCTGGCGCCGAACGGTTTCTTCCAGAACTTCCTGGGCATGGCCGAGGCGGTGCGCAGCGGCCGGCTGGCGCTGCCGGGCGGAACGGGCGCGGTGTCCTACGTCGACACGCGGGACGTCGCGCAGGCCGCGGTCGCGGTGCTGACCGGCGACGGCCACGACGGCGCCTTCTACACGCTGACCGGCCCGGCCGCGCTGACGCACGCCGAGATCGCCGAGGTGCTCGGCCAGACGGCCGGCCACCCGGTGACGTACGAGGCGGCGGACCCGCAAGCGGCTCTCGCCGGGCTGCTCGCCGACGGGTGGGATCCCTGGCGGGCGCAGGGCATGGTCGAGCTGTACGGGCTGTACGCGGCCGACGGCGCGTCGGCCGTCACGACGGACGTGGAGAAGCTGACCGGCCGACCGGCGCGGTCGTTCGCCGCCTTCGCAGCCGAACACGCGGCCGCCTGGCAGAGCGGGGCGGACCACTGAACAGCCGGACAGGCCAGCCGCGTCGTGTGGTGGTGGGCATCAGCGGCGCGACCGGCATCGCCTACGGCGTTCGCGTGCTGGAACTGGCCCGCAAGGCGGGCGTGGAGACGCACCTGGTCGTGACCCCCGCGGGCCAGCGGACGAGGGCGTACGAGACGGATCTGAGCGCCCGTGACCTGGCTGCCCTCGCAGACGTCAGCCACCGGCCCGCCGACGTCGGGGCCGCGATCGCCTCGGGCTCCTTCCCCACCGACGGGATGATCGTGGCGCCCTGCTCCGTGCGCACCCTGTCCGCGATCGCCTTCGCGGGCGGCGACAACCTGCTCACCCGCGCCGCGGACGTGACGCTGAAGGAACGCCGCCGCCTGGTCCTGATGGTCCGCGAGACCCCGTTGACCCTCACCCATCTGCGCGCCATGACTGCGGTGACCGAGGCCGGCGGGATCGTCATGCCTCCGGTACCCGCGTTCTACCTGCGGCCCGGCACGGTCGAGGACATCATCGACCACACCGTCGGCCGCTCCCTTGATCTGCTGGGCATCGAGGTATCCGAGCTTGCGCGCTGGGACGGCAGTGCCGCCCGGCGACCGAACGACGAGGAATCCCATGAAGCATCTGCGCAGCCTGCGTGAGTTCATCGCGGAGCTGGACGCGATCGGCGAGATCAACGAGATCGACGCCGAGGTCGACTGGAACCTGGAGATCGGCGCGATCGTCCGCCGCTCCTACGACCTCAAGGCCCCCGCCCCACTGTTCAACACGATCTCCGGCTACACCGGCACCGGCTTCCGGGTACTCGGCGCGCCCGGCGGCCTGTCCGGGCCCCGGCACCGGCTGGCCCGGATCGCCCTCGCACTCGGCCTGCCCGCCGAAACCTCCGGCAGAGACATCATGGAGGCCGTGGTCGCCGCCCGCGCCCGCCCTGGCATCCCGCCGATCCAGGTCCCGGCAGCCGAAGCCCCCTGCAAGGAGAACGTCCTGCTCGGCGACGCCATCGACCTGTTCGCCTTCCCTACCCCGCTGATCCACGGCAACGACGGCGGACGGTACATCCAGACCTACGGCATGAACATCGCCCGCACGCCCGACGGTTCCTGGACGAACTGGTCCATCAATCGCATGATGATCGCCGGCAGGAACCGGCTCGCCTGCCTCATCCCCGGGCCCCAGCACCTCGGCATCATCCGCACCCAATGGGCCGAGCGCGGCGAGCCGATGCCGATCGCACTCGCCCTCGGGGTCGAGCCGGCACTGCCGTATGCGGGCGCGATGCCGCTGCCGGAAGGAGCGGACGAAAGCCACTTCGTCGGCGCCCTGTTCGGCGAGGGCATCGCGGTCGTCCCCGCCGAGACCGTGGACCTGTCCGTGCCGGCCACCGCCGAGATCGTCATCGAAGGACACATCGCCTTCGACGAGACGGCCGACGAAGGTCCCATGAACGAGTACCCCGGATACAACAGCTTCGAGGCCTCCCCCAAGCCGGTCTTCCACGTCAGCGCGATCACCCACCGGCACGGGGCGATCCTCCCGGTCGTCGCGGCCGGGCCGCCGGTCGAGGAGGACCACACCGGCACCGGCACCATGCATGCAGCCGAGATCCTCTACCAACTCCGCAAGGCCGGCCTGCCGGCAGCCTCCGCCTGGTTCTCCTACGAGTCCGCCCTGCACTGGCTGATCGTCTCCGTGACCCCCGACTGGCACGAAACGCTCGCCACATCCTCCCCCGAACTGGCCCGCCGGGTCGGCGACATCGTCTTCACCGGCAAGGCCGGCTTCGGCGTCCCCAAGGTACTGCTCGTCGAGGACGACATCGACATCGCCGACGTCAACGACGTCGTCTGGGCCTTCGCCACTCGCACCCACCCTGAACGCGGCGAAGTCCACTTCCCCGCCAAACCCACCGCCGCACTCTCCGTCTACCTCACCGAGGAAGAACAGCACACCTACCGCGCCGGTAAGGTCGTCCACAACTGCCTGCTCGCCGACCGCTTCCCCAAGGACCAGCGCCCGGTCAAAGGCAGCTTCACCAACGGCTGGCCGGCCCACATCCGCGAGCGCATCCTGGCGAACTGGACCACCTCGTACGGCTACCCGGAGCGGCCGGAAGAGTAGGGATGGGTGTGTCCAGCGAACTGGTCTGGCCCGTAGTCGGTGGTGAAGCCGAGTAGCGGTGGTGGTCGCGGCCCACACTCGGGATGTGGCGGTGCCGTGTCCGGTGTGCGGGACGCCGACGGCAAAGGTGCACGCGTATCACCGCCGGACGGTGTCAAACGTGCCGGACGCGCTCGCAGCGCATCCTGGCAGGTCGCAGGGGCGGCCAACTACCAACTCGGGCGCACAGCCCATCGTTCAACACCTGCCTGCCCATACCGAATCCCCGGATGCCCCTGGCCCGGACGGTCGCACCGTTCGGCGAGAACCACGTCCCGTCACTACCGGTACCAGAACGGGCCTCCACCGATGTTCATACCGGGTACAAACCCCATCGAGTCGACCTTCTCCACCCTCCGGCTCCGCACGAAGGTCACCAAGGGCACCGGCAGCGCGGCGGCAGCCTTGGCGATGATCTTCAAGCCCGTCGAGTCCGCCCAGGCACCCTGGCGGGCCATGAACGCACCCCACCTCGTCGCCCTCGTCCGCGCCGGAGCCCGCTTCGAACGCGGCCACCTTGTCGAACGCCCCGAAGCCCACGCAGCCTGAACAACCTCACCAGTTCCATTGATCTTGGCAATTCCTCCGCCGTCATCTGATGGAATGCGCGCGATGACGGATGTGAGTGCTCGACCGCTTCCTCGACGACGTGGCCGAGCCCAGCGCGACAGCCGAACTGAGTCAGTCGGCCGCTTCGACGTAGGACGCCAGGTTGGCCAGCGAGGAGGCGATCCCGGCCTCGTGGTCCGCTTGGTTGATGCCGGGTGGCACGCCCGTGGCGGTGACGGTCACCTCGGTCCCCTCACCGGCGGCAGTGAGATGCCAAGTCATCGTCATGGTGCCCGCGTACGATGGATCGTCAGCCTCGAACACCGCCCGCTGCACCACGCGCTCCGGAGGCACCAGGGCGGCGAACCCGACGTCGACGACATCCGTCGCATCTGACGTCTTGCCGGGGCTGTCGGCGGGGTCGAGATAGGTGAGGACCATCCGGAACCCGCCACCAGGCCGAGGATCCCACCGCTCGACCCGCCCGCGCATGCCGTCCGGCGGCAGCCAGACCTCGAGGGACTCCCGGTCAAGGAGGGCGCCGTAGACGGTCGCCGGTGGTGCCGCGATCACCCGGCTGGCGCGGTCTGTCCTACCCATGGCCCGATTCTACGACCGGGGTTCCGCCAGCCCATCCTCAGCGACCAACTCGCCGAAGAAGCCGCCCCGGAACCAGGAACGACCACCAAGTCGCATGACACGATGATCCACAGACATCCGAGCTTGCTGGGGCTCGACGCGGGCCTTCTTGGCGGCGTAGTCCCGGTCACGGGAGGTCTTCCAGGTCTTTATGCGTTGAAACGAGACGCCCTCCTCGCGGAGCAGGACCCGCAGGCCCTCGTGGCTGATGTCATCGACCACCGCCTCGGCGACCAGGAAGTCGGCCAGCTTGGCCAGGCTCCACGTCGAGAACGGCAGGCCGTGCCCGGCCGGCTTGGACTTGGCGATCTTCTTGATCTCGCGGCGCTCGGGCAGCGTGAAGGTCCTCGGTCAGCCGCCCTTGTACTTGGGGGGGGAGGGAGTCGAAGCCGTCGGCGTTGAAGTTGTGGATCACGTCCCGGACCCGGTCGTCGCTGGTGAAGGTCACCTCGGCGATCTTCGCCACGGCCATGCCCTGCGCGCGGACAGCAGCACCATCTGGGCCCGCCGCCAAGTCACCACCGAGCCGGTGCCCCGGCGGATGATCCGCAGCAGACGCTGCCCCCCGTCGTCATCGGCCTCGCGGACCCGTACTGGCTCTGCCACCCGCACAGTCTCTCGGGAAGGAGAGGGTCCGAGTTGAGAACGGGGGAGGTACCTGCTGGTGGTGCCCGCGTCAGCCCAACACCTCCCGAAGCCAGGCCCTTTCCGCGCGGCTGGTGGCACGGGCGATGGTCAGCATGCCGCGCCGGTACGGATCGTCAGTGTCGTCGACACCCAGTGGGCGGTCACCATCGTGGAAGAAGCTCGCCGGCTGTTCGAGGAACTCCAGTCGGCGGCGCAGTACCGCGTGCTGGTCAGCGGTGTCGGGCAGATGGGAGAGGAAGGCCAGGACCGTGAAGTAGCGAGTGCTGTCGCTGATGTCCAGGCCGTTGGCATCCCGCAGTCGGCGCAGCAGCTCGCAGCGCCCGGCATCGGTCAGGCGCAGGGTGTGCCGCCGAGCGGCCGAAGCGCCCGGTTCGGTCCGCCGATCGAGCAGTCCGGCGCGGACCAGCCGGTTGATCGCCGGGTAGAGGCTGCCGTCGCTGACCGGCCGGGCATGGCCCGACAACTGAGCTATGCGGTAGCGCAGTTGATAGCCGTGCAGCGGCTCCTCAGCCAGGAATCCCAGGATCGCGAGTTCGAGCATGCTGCTACTCTCGCACATCGAATCGAGGTACCTCGAACCGATGTAGGAGGCGAGGGTATGTACACCGAGGAATGGGTGACCACGCGAGCGCGTGACGCCTACGAGCGCGGCCGGGCATCGTTCGGCGTGCGGCCCGAACGAACAGCACTGCTGGTCATCGACATGCAGGACGAGTTCGTCCGGCCCGGCTGGAGTCCCTACTGGGTGCCCGCGGCCACTCGGATGGCGCCACGGCTGCAGCAACTGGTCGAAGACTGCCGGGGCGCCTCGGTCCCGGTGCTCTGGACCATCTTCGATGACACCCATCTCGGCCTGGACCGGCCGCACGCCCTGCAGTTCCTCCCGCACGCCGACACCGAGTGGCGCCGACCAGGCCCTGCCGAGGTGTGGGCCCCGATGGGCCGCCGCCCCGACGAGGCCGTGATCCGCAAGCCCTCCTACGGGGCGTTCTACGACACCCCGCTCGACACGATGCTGCGCAACCTCGGCCGCGACACGGTCATCGTCACGGGAACGCTCACCAACTACTGCTGTGGCACCACCGCCCGGCAGGCATACGAACGCGGCTACAAGGTCGTCTTCGGATCCGACGTCACGGCCACCGATGACGAGTCCAGGCACGAACCCGAACTCGCCGTCCTGCGC
The DNA here is from genome assembly GCF_042891825.1 of Streptomyces sp. NPDC001852. Lineage (NCBI taxonomy): Bacteria > Bacillati > Actinomycetota > Actinomycetes > Kitasatosporales > Streptomycetaceae > Streptomyces > Streptomyces sp. NPDC001852. Next base: position 3,594 of record NZ_JBIATN010000032.1, on the reverse strand, counting down.
AAGGGCTTCGCGCTCGTGCTGACCGCCGAGGAGATCATCAACCGACTGACCGCAGCCACCCCGGCATCACAGGACGAGGAGCGGGCGAACGTTGCCTGATGCGGCACTAGAACAGGAAGGTGTACGCGCCCCAGCCCGTACCGACCACCGTGCGCCCGCCGAAGGGTGCGGCCGACGAAAGCCTGCCGGGCGAGAGCCAGACCCGGCCGGTGCCGTCCCGGGCCAGCAGATCGGGCCTTCCGTCACCGGTGTAGTCGCCTGCGCCGATGAAGGCCGTCGCCCACTTCCAGTCGCCGCCCAGCCGGACCGCGGGCCCGAACGGCTTGGTGGCCTGACCGGTGCCCGGGTAGAGCCTCAGGACTCCGGTGCCGTCCCGCGCGAGCAGATCGGGCCTTCCGTCACCAGTCACGTCTCCAGCACCCACCAGCGCGGTGACGGACTTCCACGTGCCGGGCACGCGGAGGGGTGGTTTGAAGACGTCCCAGTAGTCGGGCCCGTTCTCTCCGCGGAAGAGCCAGAGAGCCCCCGCCTTGTCACGGGCGAGCATGTCGCCGTACCCGCTCCCCGTCAGGTCGCCGACGCCGGTGAACATGCTGTAGGCGCGCATGTTGATGCTCGACCAGAACGCGTGGACGCGGCCGTACCGGTCGGGCTCGAAGGCCTCCAGAGTGCCGTTTGTGGTGTCGCGCGCGTACACCGCGCACGGCCAGTTCCTCGTCCTGCCGACGTACGTGAAGTTGTCGTGGTGGTCCCAGGTGCCCTGGTCCTGCGCAGCGATCCGATGACTGAACGGGGCGCTCGCCGACCCCGTCCCCCGCATCAGCCAGATGCGCGCCGAGCGGTCGAACCCGTACACGTCGGCCTTCTTGTCGACGTTGAAGTCCCGTGGACTGCCGGAGCAGGCGAAGAGCGGCGGAGCCGCGTCGGCCCGGTGCGCCGGCGTGGTCATCGTGGTGGCCGCGAGCGCGGCGAAGGCGGAGATCAGAGCACGCCAACGCGTTCTCAAGTCGTACCCCCAGAAGAGGAGAGCGCAGGCTGCTGCCGGCTGGGCGGCAGCGTACACAAGACCACCGCTACTCCGCCCCTTGCCGAACTCCACGCGCTCCGCCCAGGGGTCGAGACCGTGCACCAGGCGGTCGAGCCGGGCGTCAACTGGATCGACACCGCGCCGTGTACGGTCTCGGGCGCTCCGAGGAGCTGGTCGGCAAGGCGCTCGCCGAGCTGCCGGAGGCCGGCTGGCCGTATGTGTTCACGACGGCGTGCCTGGTGTGAGATCCGGCGGACCTCCGTCCAAGGCCACCGTGGTCGGAATGGCCCGCTCGCCCTGCGTGACGCCGCCTTCGATCGGCCCGGTGGACTGTTCAGGCGTCGAGGAACATGTGCGCGTCGCACCGTCCCGCCGCGTCCGACCGGTTCAGACCCCGAGCAGAAGGGCTCTCACCGAGCGTCGCTGAACAGCGAGTCCTTCCGTTTCGCCCTGGAGCCGGTGCCTCACGCGAGGCACCGGCTTCGTCATGCCCGCCAACGCCCGTGTGCCTCAACGCCGCCACGTCGGCGTCCGCCCTGCCGCAGCCGCGCACGAAGAACATGGTCGCGATGCTGGACGCCAGGAGCCGTGACCTGACGAGAGTTCGGGTGGTGACGATCCACCCGATACCAGCCCGATACCAGCACCTACCCAGCGGGTAGTTGCCGATCGGGTTGTGATCGGAGGCGTCGTCGCCCTCGAAGTACGGCTCGCCGAGCGGAGGCGTGTAGTTCGACCTGGACCTGCCCGTCGGCGGTGAGCGCCTTGTGGCGGATGCCGCCGGGCAGTCGGCTCGACCCATGTGGCAACCACCAGTTCCTCCGGGCGGCCCGTCATGATGCGGTCCCCGCGCGAGCTGCGGTGCCGGCCTTGTACGCGCGGGCGAGCAGCGCGTTGAAGGCGAGCGCGGCCGCAGGGTCGGGCCCGGGCAGTCGGCCCACGCCCGCCCGCTCATCCTCACTGAACAAGTCCAGCAGGCCGGTACGGGCCAGTGTGCCCAGCAGGGCGTGGCGCAGGACGTCCGGGGCGAGGGCGGCGCTGCGGGCGGCTTCGGCTTCCTGCTCCTGGCGGTGCTGCTCGTCCTGCAGTTGCTGCGCCCGTTCGTCTTCGGCGTCGGCGGCGAGCTCGTCCTGGACGACGGCGTCGGCCTACGGGTCTGGACGTCGCCGGTGGTGGCGAGCAGCCGCGGCCTCAGTGGCACTCATGCCCGTGGCACGCCGGCGGACCGAGCGGGGGCCGACCTTCGCCTGATCGACCGGCTGGCGGGGCGCGGCGGCTGTGTCGGGCGCGGGGACGCGCAGGCGTCGGCGGGATCGGGGAACAGGGGTGCTCACTCGAGCCTCCCAATCGTCGCGGAAACGTTGAAGCTTGCGCTTTAACCTCGGCCTCGATCATTTTTCGGCTGGTCGAGGTAGACAAGAGAGCCCGCACGGCGCTGAGTGCCAGCCCTCAATCTTCATGCGACACACCGAGGTCATGGCGCATAGCGGTTCTCATGGCTCGGAGCATCTCCCAGACCTCGTACTGGGCCTGTGCTGCGGTCTCCATCGTTTCGCCTGGTGCGGGGCCACCGCGTTCGAGGCGCTTGCCCCGGTAGGCCGGGGCGAGGGTGTGGGTGTGCTGCGCCCAGTACCGGGAGCACGTCGGTGCCGGCGCCGCCGCGAGGGGCCGCCCCGGCCCTTCCCGTACGGTCGTGCTCCGGGATGTGGCCGGACGGGCGCCGCTCATCCCGGTCACGCCCAGGACGTCGGGTGCGAGCGAGGCCGGGACCGACACGTCGCGGTCGTTGGACTGAACGACCGTCGGTGTGCCGTTGGCGTCTTCGGTCCGGTAGCGGTTGATCCGCACCCGGAACGCCGACCGGGCCGTCGAGACCGGCCCGGTCGCCGAGACGTAGTCGCGGCCCCGGCTGATGTCGACCCGCGTCAGGCCTTCGGCGCTCAGCCACTGCGCGACACCTGGCCGTCATCGACCAGTGAAGCGCCGACGAGCAACGCCGGCAGACGGAGCAGCAACGCGGCGAAGAAGCCCGGCCGCCGGGCGCCCGAGTGCCTGCTGGAATGGGACTGAACAAAGACTCGGCGGCGCCGTGTGTCCAGGCTGGAGACTGCTGGACGCCGCAGCAAGGACATCGACCAGGCCGCCGCGCGGTACGCGGTCACACAAGGCGTCCGGGCCTGCCCGCTGTGCGAACCCGACGCCAAGCTCGGACGCGTCGCGGGATGCTGCGGCAGGTGCCCTGCCGCACGGGCGGGGAGCCTGGCGCGGAGCTGGTTGCTCAACCCCGCCCGTCAGCGGTTCCTATCGCACACAGTCCTACGCCGGGAAGGGCTGCGCCAGTTGACCGGATGTCTTGAGCGCAAGCCCCGTACTTGAGGACGGGGTTGGCTCATCCTCGTGCCGGAGCCGCGAAGCGGCGGAGTTCGCTGCGTTGTCAGTGGCCCGCGCTAGCGTCATCACATCAGTTGGCGTGGGGGGGCCTATGCTGTCGGGTCGCAGGTACCGGCTTGAGCTGACGGCCGAACAGGCAGAGCAGTGTGAGAAGTTCGCGGACGTGTGCCGGTCGG
>NZ_JBIATN010000031.1:0-119622 GCF_042891825.1 Streptomyces sp. NPDC001852 | reverse complement strand
CGACCACCGCGCCTTTGGTCCCCGTGCCTCACACCGCCCGTGCCCGGGGGGGCGTGCGTTTCGGCCCCCCGCGGCCCCCCCCCCCGCGCGGGGGGGGGGGGGGGCCCGGGGGCCCCGGCCCCCCCCCGACCCGCCCCTCCCATCTGAAAGGCGCATCTATGCGTAAGAAGGTAACGGCCCTGTCCGTCCTGGCCGCGGGCCTCGTCCTGGCGGCCGGTGGCGCCGCTGCGGCCGACGACAACAACACCACCGTCACCGGCGGCGACGGCTTCTCGGAGTCCCCGGTCGTCGTGAACTCCCCTCAGCAGGGCCTCGTCGTCTCCAACGGCTCGCTTGTCGACGGCCGCTGCATCGCGCCGTGGTCGAACGGTGCCGTCGGCGTCCTCGGCGGCGCCGCGACCGTCGCGCCGAACTCGCACTACGCCGCGTGCAACACGGCCCCGGTCGACCAGTCGCAGCTCGGCTCGTACACCGGCGGCCTGTTCTTCTGAGCAGTCCTCAGCCTGGCGGCCCGCCGACGCTCGGCGGGCCGCCATCTGCTTTTCCCGCACGCTGCTTTTCCGCACACTGCTTTTCCTGCACATGAAGAAGGCCGGCTCCGCGGCAGGCGGAGCCGGCCTTTGCGGACCGGCAGGCATGTCCTCTACTTGAGAGGCGGAAGCGCCACGGGGGGCTTGCCGTTCAGGGGGTTCGGCAGCATGCGGCCGAAGACGGGGGTCTTGACGACGCCGGACTTCTTCACGCCCTGCGCCGTCTGCTTGACGTTGTCGGCCAGTCCACCCGTGGGCACCTCGGCTGCGTTGGGGAGGGTGCGGGCGACCGACTTCCCGTCCTCGAGGAGGCCCTGTCCCGGCAGGTCCGCGGCGACAGCGGGCGCCGCAGCGCCGGCGACGACCAGGGCTCCGGCCATGAGGGCGGCAGCCTTCAGATTCTTCATCGGGTTCCTTTCATCTCGCTTCCGCTTGGGCTAACGAGTGAAAGGCGCTCCGGGAAACTCCATGGCGGCAAGTTCCCGGAACTCATACATCCTGAATGACCTCGCGGCATTCTTATCGGATTATTCCCCTGAATGAGGGCGTGTTTCCGACACCGTTCACGGCTTCCCGGAAAAAGACGGATAAGCGGCTAGTGTTGCGTACTGAATCCGATGCGTTTATACCGAACTCGAGTTCACACCGTCTGTGACGGGTTCGGAATGTTTCTTCGGAAGGGAAGCCCTGGTCATGCGCATTCCCCTCGGTTCCGTCCCGCGCCGTGCGACGCGGTCCGCCGCACGCGAGCCACACGTCCTGCACGTCACGCAGCCCGTGGAGGGCGGTGTCGCCCGGTTCGTGACGGACCTGGCGGCGGCACAGCTCGCCGCGGGGCTGCGTGTCGCCGTGGCCTGCCCGCGGGGCGGCACCCTGACGGACGCCCTGCGCGCGGCCGGCTGCAGGGTGCTGCCCTGGGACGCGACCCACGCGCCGGGGCCCCAACTTCCCGGCGAGGTGGGGAGGTTGGCACGAATCCTGCGTGAGGTGCGCCCCGACGTGGTGCATGCGCACAGCGCGAAGGCGGGGCTCGCGGCACGGCTCGCGGTGCGCGGCCGCCTCCCGACCGTCTTCCAGCCGCACGCCTGGTCCTTCGAGGCCGCGGACGGCGTCATGGCCCAAGCCGCCCTGCGCTGGGAGCAGTTCGGCGCGCGATGGGCGACGCGCGTCCTGTGCGTGAGCGAGGCCGAGCGGCGTACCGGGGAGCAGAGCGGCATCACCGCCCAGTGGCACGTGATTCCCAACGGCGTCGACACGAGCAGGTTCCGGCCGGAAGGCAGCATCGCCCGGCCCGGCGCGGGCCCCCTCGTCGTATGCGTGGGACGGCTGTGCCGGCAGAAGGGCCAGGACGTCCTGCTGAAGGCCTGGCCCGCCGTCGTGCATCAGGAGCCCGCCGCGCGGCTGGTGCTGGTCGGCGACGGACCGGACGCGGACCGACTGCGCGCCTTCGCGCCCGCGTCGGTGGAGTTCGCCGGTCCGGCACCCGATGCCGCCCCCTGGTACCGGTCCGCCGACGTCGTGGTCCTGCCGTCCCGCTGGGAGGGCATGGCACTCGTCCCGCTGGAGGCCATGGCGTGCGCCCGGCCCGTCCTGGTCACGGATGTGGCCGGAGCACGCGAGAGCCTGCCGCCCGGGCATCTGCCGCACTGCCTGGTCCCGCCGGAGGACCCCGACCTGCTGGCCCGGGCGCTGACGGCGCTGCTGCGCCGCGCACCGCTGCGCGCGGCACTGGGTGCGCAGGGCCGCGCGCACGTGCTCGCCGCCCACGACGTACGGCACACCACGGGCGCAGTGATCGACGTGTACCGCGAACTGCTCGGCACCGTCGCGCCGCCTGTCCTGGTGCCCAACCAGAGCAGGGAGTCCATCACCACATGACCGCGGCTTCAGCCAGGCCCCTGCGGGCTGCCCGGCGCGCCACCGGATGCGGAGCGGTGCCACCGGGCTCAGGGCGGTCCTGTTCGTACGGCCGACGGGGAGCTGAGTGCCGGTGAGCACGTCCCCGACGGCCCTGCCGCCGGCGGCGAGGCCGCTGGCGCTGCCGGTGCTGCGCCGCGTCACGCCGGTCCTGCCCGTCGTGGCGATCGTCCTCATGCTGTGCCTGCCGGCCACACCGGACAGCAGGGTCACCCCCGCCGACGCGGTGTCGGGGCTGGCCGTGCTGTGGGCCGTCGTACGGACCTCGCGGCGGGCGCTGCGCCCCCTGACGAGGACGGCCGCGGTCGTCCTGGGTCTGCCGGTGGTGGGCATCGCGGTCGCCGCGAGCGGGGCGGCGACGCCCGGTGACGCCCTCACCGGACTGGCCCGGTACCTGCAGGCGTTCGTGCTCGTCCCGGTCGCCGTAGTGCTGCTGGTGCGGGACCGGCGCGACGCCCGGCTGGTGCTCTGGTCGCTGGTCGGCCTCGCGCTGTGGCAGGGCGCGATCGGGGTGCACCAGTACCTCACCGGGACCGGGGCCTCGTACCAGGGGGCCGACATCCGGGCGGTGGGCACGTTCGGGCCGACGAACGTGATGGACATGGCCACCTCCGTGGCGTTCGGGGTGGTCGCCGCGACCGGTCTCGCCCTCGGGGCGCAGGCGCGCCGGCAGCGGGTCGTGGCGGCCGCGTGTGCGCTGGTGCTGCTCCTGCCGCTCACGGTGTCCTTCAGCCGGGGTTCCTGGATCGCCACCGCCCTCGCGTGCGGGGCGCAGCTGCTGTCGACCGGGGCACGGCGCGCGGCGAAGGTGTGCGTGACGGCGGTCGCGGCCGCGGTGGTGCTGGCGGGCGGGTTCGGTGTGGGCACGGCGGCACTGCAGGAACGGCTCAGCAGCATCACCCGGGTCACCGACGCACCGGACCAGTCCGTGACCGACCGCTACAGCCTCTGGGCGGCGGCCACCGCCATGTGGCGCGAACACCCCGTGACGGGCGTCGGGCTGAAGGCCTTTCCCGCCTACCGGGACGGGCATGCCCCGCTCGCACTGTCGTCGGGCAGCGACACGGAGGGAGCGGGCCGGGGCTACTGGCGCCAGCCGCTGCTCTCGCCGCACAACATGTATCTGCTGATGCTCAGCGAGCAGGGCCTGCTGGGCCTGGTCACGGTGGCGGGCAGCTGGCTGGCGCTGCTGGTCTGCGCTGTCGGACGGCTGCGGCGTACGGAACGCGCCCCGGACTGTGCCGTCGCGATCTGCGGACTGCTGCTGTGGCTGCTCGTGGACTACGTGTACGCCGACATCGGCGGCCCCAGCGCCACCCTGACGGCCGTGGTCCTGGGACTCGCCGCCTGGTGGGCCCTGGCACCCGACGCGGCACCCGCCACGGCCCGGCCCTCACCGGAGACCCCCCGGTGAGGCCCACACCCCCGGTGGCCCAGCACCAGCCCGCGCCCCCGGCGCCCGAGCCGGGCGCAGCGCACGACTACGACCTGGCAGACACCGGTGCCACCGTCACGCCCCCGGTGCCCGAGCCGGGCACGGCGCTCGGCTCCGGCCCGGCGGACACGGGTACCGCCGTCACTGGCACGGTGCCGGAGCCGGGCATGGCGCTCGGCTACGACCGGGCGGACACCGGGGACGCCGTCGCCCACCTGGCGCCCGAGCCGGGCGCAGCGCACGACTACGACCTGGCAGACACCGGTGCCACCGTCACGCCCCCGGTGCCCGAGCCGGCCACAGTGCTCGGCTCCGGCCCGGCGGACACCGGTATCGCCGTCGCCCACCCGGCGCCCGAGCCGGGTACGGCGCTCGGTTGCGACCCGGCGGACACCGGGGACGCCGTCACCCGTACGGTTCCTGAGTCGGGCTCGGCGCTCGCGGACACCGGTGCCGCCGGGACGGACGCGGCGCCGGAGACGTTCCCGGGGACGGCCTCGGGGCGGTTCCTCGCGAAGGCGACCCTGATCTCCGCCGCGCTGTCCGTGGCCGGGGCGCTGCTCGGGCTCGGCCGGGACCAGGCCCTGGCCCATTTCTTCGGGGCCGGGGCGGACACCGACGCCTTCCTGGTGGCCTGGACCGTGGCCGAGACGGCGGCGACGCTACTGATCGACGCCGGCATGGCGTACGTGCTGGTCCCCGCGTTCAGCGTGGCACTGGCGCGGCGGGGCAGCGTGACGGGAGGGCGTGACCCGGTGCGCGCGCTGGTCGCCGCCTCCCTGCCCCGGCTGTGCCTCGGCCTCGCCGCCGCGGCCCTGGCGATCATGGCGGGCGCACCGCTGCTGGTCTCCCTCCTCGCGCCCAGCCTGCCCGACGCGTCGCTCGCCGCGGACTGCACCCGGCTCACCTCGACCTGCGTGCTGACCTTCGGCCTGGCCGGGTACTGCAGTGCGGCGCTGCGCGCGCACGGCTCGTTCGTCGCTCCGGCGGCGACCTCGCTCGCGCTCAACATCGCGATCATCGCCACCTTGTTCGGCCTCGGCGAACGCTGGGGCGTACAGGGCGCCGCGCTGGGCGTCGCGCTCGGCGGATGCCTGATGATCGCGGTCCAGGTGCCGTCCCTGTGGCGCAGGATCTCCGCGCAGCCCCGCCCGCAGCCGCTGCCCGCGACGGACGGCGACAAAGAGCGTCCGCTGACGCCGGCCCTGGTCACCTCGGTGCTGTTGTTCGTGCTGTGCCGCCAGGCACAGGTGTTCGTCGAGCGCTACCTTGCCTCGGCCCTGCCCGCCGGCGCCATCTCGCACCTCAACTACGCCCAGAAGGTCGCGCAGTTGCCCATGTCGCTGTCGCTGATGATGTGCGTGGTCACCTTTCCGGTGCTGGCGAGGGCCGTAGCCGAGGGCGACCTGCGGGGGGCCCGGGACCGGATGGAGGGCGACCTCGTCCTGGTGGGCTGTCTCGTGCTGCTGGGCACCGCCGTGATCGAGGCCTGCGCGCCGCAGATCATCCAACTCCTGTTCCAGCACGGAGCGTTCACGGCTGCGGACACCGCCGCGACCGCCTCCACGATGCGGGTGTACGCCCTCGGGCTGCTCGGCCACGCCCTGGTGGGGGTGCTCGTGCGGTCGTACTTCTCGGCGGGCCGCGCCACCTGGTACCCGCTGGGTGCGATGGCGGTGGGCCTGATCGTCAACATCGTCGCCGGCGCCTGGGCCGTGGGGTTCTGGGGCGCGCGCGGCATCGCCGCGGCCAACGCCGCCGGCATCACCCTCACCGCGCTGCTCCTGCTGCTCGGGATGGGTGCGCGCAGCGTCCCCGTGTGCGTCCCCCGGGTCGTCGCCGAACTGGCCAAACCGGTGTGGACGGCGCTGTGCGCCGCCGGAGCCGGGGCCGTCTGCGCGCGGCCGTTCGCCTCACCCCCGGCCGCCGTCGCCATGGGCTGCGTGAGCGCGACGGCCGTCTTCCTCGTGCTGGTCTGGGCTCTCGACGTGGCAGACACCCGGACCGTCCTTGCCCGCGCCACGCTCACCGCCCGACGCATCGTCACACGAGGTATGACTCATGGTCGTTGACGTAGCCGTGTCGTCTCCGCACGCCGGCGAACCTGATCACGAACCAGCCGGCCGAGCAGGGCGCAAGAGGGGACCCGCCGCCTGGGTGGCCATGTACCACTCCGTCTCGGACCATCCGGAGGACCCGTACGACATCACCGTCACCCCCGCCCGGCTCGACCGCCAGCTCGCCTGGATGCGCGGCCGCGGCCTGCGCGGGGTCAGCATGCGGGAGCTGCTCGCGGCCCGCGCACGCGGACGGGAGCGCGGACTCGTCGGGCTCACCTTCGACGACGGCTACGCCGACTTCGTCACCGCGGCGCTGCCGGTCCTGCGCCGCTGGCAGTGCGGGGCCACGGCGTTCGTGCTGGCCGGGCTGCTGGACGGCGAGAACGACTGGGACCCGCTCGGCCCGCGCAAGCGCCTCCTCGGCGTCGACGGCATCCGCCGGGCCGCGGCCGCCGGCGTCGAGATCGCCTCGCACGGCCTCACCCATGTCGACCTCACCCGGGTCGGCCCCCAGGAACTGGACACCGAGGTCCGCCGCAGCCGTGACTTACTGGCCGAGCTCATCGACGCCGACGTGCAGGGCTTCTCCTACCCCTACGGCCGGGTCGACGCACAGGCCCAGGCCGCCGTGGGCCGCGCCGGGTACGGCTACGCCTGCGCCATCGCCCCCCACCCCGCCCTCGCCGGCGACCTGGCCCTGCCCCGGCTGCACATCGGGCGGGCCGACACCGCCGCGCGCCTGGAGCTGAAGACGCGCCTCGCCCGTTTCTGCGGGCGGGGTCTGGAGGCACCGTGAAAGAGGCACCGTGAAAGAGGCACCGTGAAAGCCCTGCACGTCATCACCGGTCTTGGGGTCGGTGGCGCCGAGCAGCAGCTGCGTCTGCTGCTCGGTCACCTGCCGGTCCGCTGCGACGTGGTGACGCTGGCCAACCCCGGCCCGGTCGCCGACGCACTGCGGTCCGACGGCGTCCGTGTCGCCCACCTCGGCATGGGCGGCAACCGCGACCTGAGCGCCCTGCCCCGCCTGGCCGGACTGATCCGCGCAGGCGGCTACGACCTCGTGCACACACACCTGTACCGGGCCTGTCTGTACGGCCGGATCGCGGCGCGCCTGGCAGGGGTGCGGGCGGTGCTGGCCACCGAGCACTCCCTGGGCGAGACCCAGATCGAGGGCCGTCGGCTGACCGCGGGCGTCCGGGCCCTGTACCTGGCCGGCGAGCGCCTCGGCCGGACCACGATCGCCGTCTCGCCGACGGTGGCAGAACGGCTGCGGCGGTGGGGTGTGCCCGGTCGTCGCGTCCGGATGATCCCGAACGGCATCGACGCGCCCCGGCTGCGTTACGACGCGGTGCGCCGCGAGGAGGCCCGTGCGTTCTACGGAATCCCCCAGGACGCGTACGTCGTCGGTGGCCTCGGCCGCCTCGACCGGGGCAAGCGCTTCGACCTGCTCGTGCACGCGCTGCACCAACTCCCCGCGGATGTCCGGCTGTTGCTGGTAGGGGGCGGATGCCAGGAGGCGGCGCTGCGGCGCACCGCCCACGACCTGGGGGTCGCCGACCGGGTGGTGCTGACGGGCGAACGGCCGTATCTGCCGGCCCCCCGGGACCGTGCGCCCGCGCTGGCCTCCCTGCTGTCCGCGATGGACGTGCTCGCCGCCCCCTCGGCGGAGGAGTCCTTCGGCCTGGCCGTGCTGGAGGCGCTCGCGGCCGGGCTGCCCGTGCTCTACACGACCTGCCCCGCCGTCGACGACCTGCCCCCGGACAGCGCACCGTGCGCCCGACGGGTCGGCGGCGGCACCGACGCGTACGTCCGGGAACTACTGCGGCTGCGCGCGGCGGGACCCGGCGAGCGTGCCGTTCCGGACGCCGTGCGGCACTACAGCATCGAGCGAACCGCCGGGCAGCTGATGGACGTGTACACGGCCGTGCTGTCCGGCTCAACGTGGAAGTGAGGCCCCGATGTCCGACAGCCCCTCGTCGCCCGTACGACTGCCGCGTCCGATGCTCGCGCGTGCCGGGCGACTGCTGCTGCGGTGGATCATCCCGGCCGGCGCGCTGGTCGGCGCCGCCGCCGGGGGCGTGTACGGAGCGGTGACACCGGCTCGGTACACGGCCACCAGCTACGTCATCGCCGTACCCGCCGACAGGGCGAAGGCCGACTCCGCGACCGCACTCGGCTTCGCGCAGGGGTACGGCCGGGTGGTGACCGACCCCGCCGTGCTCGGGCAGGCGCAGGCGCGGTCGGGGGTGCCGGTGCAGAAGCTGCGCAGCAGCGTCCAGGCCGCGACCTCGCCCGACGCGCCGATGATCGCGATCTCGGCGACCTCCGAGCGCCCCGGCCGGGCCGCCGCCATCGCCAACGCCGTGTCCGGCGCGCTGACCCAGCAGGCCGACCGGACCAGGAAGGACACCGGCGTCGCGCTGGTGGGCCTGTCCCGTGCCCTGACACCCACCGCCCCCTCGTCCGAGTCCCCGGCGCTCACCTCGCTCGTGGGCGCCGGCGCCGGTGGCCTGCTGGGCGGCCTCGCGCTGCTGGCCCGGCCGCGGCGGGCGGCGGTGGACGACGGCACGGGACGGGCGCAGCTGCCGGGCCCTGCTCCCGCCGCCGAGGCCGTGCGATGACCACCGCGTCCGCACCCGCGCTGTCGGTGGAGGTGTGCACCGACGAGGAGACCTTCGCCGGGCTGGCGGGGGAGTGGGAACGCCTGTACCGGGCCTGCCCCTCCGCGACGACGTTCCAGAGCCACGCCTGGCTGCACTCGTGGTGGCTGTCGTACGGGAAGCCGGGCAGGCTCCGGCTGGTCCTGGTGCGTGCCCACGGTGACCTGGTGGCGGTGGCACCGCTGATGCGCCTGCCCGGCCCGTTGCCGGTGCTGGCGCCGATCGGCGGCGCCGTCACCGACTTCTGCGACGTGCTGCTCGACGAGACGGCGGCCGAGCAGGGCGCGGCCGCGCTGGCGGACGCCCTGGCCGGCCTGGCCCGCACCGCCCTGATCGACTTCCGCGAGGTACGGCCCGGCAGCGCGGTGGAACGCGTCTACGCGGCCTGGCACGGTCCGCGCCGGCTCCTGAGCGACTCGGTGTGCCTTCAGATCCCCGCCCTGCCGATGGAGCAGTTGACCAAACGGCTGCCCAGGAGGCGCGCCCAGCTGGTGCGCAACAAACAGAACAAGCTGAGGAAGCTCGGCGTCGAGTGGCGCACCGTGGGCCACCTTGAGGCGGGGACGGCGCTGCGGCGATTGCTGGAACTCCACCGGCTGCAGTGGAAGGGCAGGAGGGTCACCGGCGAGCATCTGCGGCCGCGTTTCCACGACCACCTGTTCCGCTCGGTGGTCGCCCTGGCCCGGTCCGGCGAGGCCGTGGTGCGGGAGTACCGGCTCCAGGACGAGGTGGTGGCCGTCGATCTGAACTTCCGCGCACGGGAGTTGGCGGGGCTCTACCTCTACGGCATCCACCCGGGGCTGCTCGAACGCAAGGCGGACGCGGCGACCATGATGATCAGCGCGGCCGTCGACGACCTCGTCCCCGACGGCGTCGCGGTGCTGAGCTTCCTGCGCGGCATGGAGCCGTACAAGTACCGCTGGGTTCCCGAGACCGTCGTCAACCAGCGTTTCCTGCTGGCCCGCCGGCGCACCGCACCGCTGCTGGCGGCCGCCGTCTGCGGCGCCGCGGCACGGGACTGCGCGAAGCGGCTCCTGAGCCGGACCACCGCCCCGGCCGAGTCCGCCTAGGCGCCTAGTGCGGGTTCCCCGTCCGCCGGCACAGGCCGCAGGGGTGCGGCGGTGGCGTCGTGGGGGCGGGCGGCTGGGGTGTCGGCGCCGTGGAGGCGGGCGGCTGGGGCATCGGGTCCGGGGTGGGACCCGGCGCCGGGCCGTCGGACAGCAGCGCCCGGTAGATGGCGGACGAGCGGGGATTGGCGGAGCACAGCCACACGCCGTGCGGACAGTAGTCGCTGATCGAGTGGTAGAGCGGCTTGTGCTCGTCCATCCACGCGAGCATGCGCAGCACGTACATCGGGTGGTCGCCGTTGCGGAACAGACCCCACTCGGGGTACGAGAACGGCTTGCGGTGCGTCCGCGCGAAGTCGACCTGGTACTGCAGGCCGTAGGGCTCGGACACCTGCTGGTCGAACGTGACGCCTTCCGGCTGGTCGTAGGAGTCCATGCCGATGATGTCGACGACGTCGTCGCCGGGGTAGCACTGCGGCCACGGAACCGCGTCCGCGCCCCGGTTCGGGGTGAAGTCGAACCGGAACTTCTGGCCCGGCACCGAGCGCATGACGGTGACGATGCGCCGCCAGTACGTCTTCCAGTCGGCCGGGTCGGGGCCGCAGCGGTGGGTGTAGGTGATGCCGTTCATCTCCCAGCCGGGCACGAGGATCGTGTCCGGCGCTCCGAGGGCGACGAGCCGTTCGGCGAGCACCCGGAAGTGCTGGTCGAACTCGCCTCTCGCGGCGCGCTGCAGCAGCTGTCCGACCTCGGCGTCCGACAGGTGTGCCTCGTTGCGTTCCATCATCGGGACGTTGACCACGAGGAGCCGGTCGTCCTTGGCGCGCCGCCACTGGGCCCAGCTGTCCAGGAAGTTGTGCGCGCCCTCGATGTTGCTCCACAGGTCGCCGGGCAGATAGGTGTGGCCCACGCGCACCTCGGCGTGGTCGAGCCAGTCGCTGAGGCCCTGGATCTCCTGCACGCCGAGGGGCCCGTAGTTGAGGTACGCGCCGAACGCGGGCGGCAGCGTCGCCGCCCCCGGGGACGGAACCGCCGCCGCGTCGGCAGGGCAGGCCGAGGGGATGGGGCCGGCGGACCGTTCCTGCGGGGACACGGCCGACGGCATGGACCGCGCCACCGGCGCGCAGGGCCGCGCAAGCAGGTCCGCCGCGGAGTCGCCCTTGAGGACCGGGCTGGGAATGAAGGCCGCCGCCGCGCACACGCCGGCGGCGATGAACGCCATTCGCCTCAGGGGCCGGCGGCACTCGGACGTCATTCCCCACTCCTTTGGTGCGGCTATGCCCCAATTGTCAGGGCACAGCCATATATACGCTCATTGCACCAATGGAGTTGAGCGACTCGGCGCCGATCGGCCACAAGCGTGAGCGGCGGGTGCCGGGCGCGGAGCGTCCGGCACCCGGGCGTACTACCGGCGGGAAGCGGCCCGGCCCCGCCGGTAGAGGACGGTTCCGGCGGCCAGCAGCAGACCACCGGCGGCCGTGGCCGCGATGGTGCCCTCGGATCCGGTGTGGGCCATCTCCGGGGGCCTGTGGTGGTGGTGCTTGTGGTGGTGCGGCGGCTTGTGGGGCTTGTGCTCCGGCTTGTGCGGCGGCGGGTTCACGTGGTGGCGGTGCGGCGGCGGCTTCTCCTCCTCGTCGTGGCACCCGCAGTGCTCGTCGTCGCCGTAGCTGCTGCCGTGGCTCGACTCGTCGTCGCCGTAACTTCCGGAGTTGCCGTACCCCGTCTTGTCGTCGTCGCCGTAGCTCCCGGACTTCCCCGAGCTCCCGTGGCTCTGCTCGTCGTCGTCTCCGTAGCTCCGGGAGGGCTTGTGGCTCGGCTCGTCGTCGCCGTAGTCCCCGCCCCCGGAGGAGTGCTGGTAACTCGGTACGGCCGCGGGGGCCTCCGGGGCCGCCATCGTGGCCTCCCTGTGCGCCATCTGTACGGCGTCCTGCGCCTGCTCGATCGCCCTCATGGCGCTCGCAATGCCCGGGAAGTCCCCGTCGGCGTCGTCCTCGTCCGCCATGTTGGCGGTCGGTGCAGCGGCGCGCGAGTCCGTCACCGTCGAAAACGGATCGGAGTCCGCGAACGCCCATGGTGTGTACAGAGACAGGGCGCTTGTCGCGGCGGCAGCCACGACCAATCCCTTGCTCAGGGTCTGTCGCACTCTCGTTGTCTTCCTCTCAGGGGGAATCGGACGCCGGCCACGGAGCCCGATGGAGGGGGCTTCACGCGTGCCACGACCTGCAGACTGTGAACGAGATATGGACACCCGAAGAAACCGGAAGAGGGGATATGCCGGTTAATTCACCCGAACGCCGCTTCTGCGCGGCCCGAAAGGCTCATCCGCCGTACAGTGCCTCGATCTCCTGCGCGTACGCGGTCGTCACCGCCTGCCGCTTCACCTTCAGGGACGGGGTCAGCAGCCCGTTCTCCTCGCTGAACTCCCCCTCGACCAGCGCGAAGGCGCGGATCGACTCGGCACGTGAGACGGCCTCGTTGGCGTAGTCCACGGCCCGCTGCACATCGGCGCGCATCCGCGGGTCGCGGACCAGCTCCGACATCGGTGTGTCCGGTGGCAGCTTGCGGACCGACAGCCAGTGGGCCACCGCCTCCGGGTCGAGCGTGACGAGGGCGGCGACGAAGGGGCGCCCGTCGCCGACCACGAGGCACTGGCCGACGGGCGGGCGGCTGCGCAGACGGTCCTCCAGCACGGCCGGGGAGACGTTCTTGCCGCCGGAGGTGACGAGGATGTCCTTCTTGCGGCCGGTGATCGTGAGATAGCCGTCGTCGTCCAGCGAACCCAGGTCGCCGGTGGCGAACCAGCCCCCGGCGAGCACGTCGTCCGTGGCCGCCGCGTTGTTCCAGTACGACTCGAAGACCACCCCGCCCCTGACGAGGACCTCCCCGTCGTCCGCGATGCGGACCGCGGTGCCGGGGACCGGCAGGCCGACCGTGCCGGGACGCGGCCTCAGCGGCGGGACGATGGTGGCGGCGGCGCTCGTCTCCGTCAGGCCGTAGCCCTCGTAGACGATGATGCCGGCCGCGTAGAAGAAGAGGTTGAGGTTGCGGTCGAGCGGGGAGCCGCCACTGATGGCGTAGCGCATCCGGCCGCCGAGCTCCTTGCGGATGCGCCGGTAGACCAGCAGGTCGTACAGCGCCCAGGCCGCGTACAGGCCGATCCCCGGGCCCTTGCCCGTGCCGAGGAACTTGTCCAGGTACGCCTCTCCGAAGCGCACCCCGACGCGGTCCGCGCGGTCGAAGGACGCACCCCGGCCGATCCGCTCGGCGGTGGCGCGCCCGGTGTCGTGGATCTTCTCGAAGAGGTACGGCACGCCGACCAGGAAGGTGGGCCGGAACTCCTTGAGCATCGGGCGCAGTTCGTCCGGTTTGAGGCTCGGGCAGTGGCCCAGCTCGATCCGGGCCAGCAGGCAGGCGATCTGCAGGGTGCGGCCCAGGATGTGCGCGAGCGGCAGGAAGAGCAGGGTGGCCGCCACCTGGCCGGTGACCTCCTGGAAGACCGGGTGGAGCAGCTCGACCGTGTTGGCCGCCTCGGCGTACAGGTTGGCGTGGGTGAGCACGCAGCCCTTGGGCCGTCCTGTGGTGCCGGAGGTGTAGCAGATCGTGGCCACCGCATCGGGCGTCAGGGCCGTACGGCGCTTGGTGACCTCCTCGTCGGGCACGTCCCGGCCGAGGGCGGTGAGGTCGGCGAGCGCGCCCGCGTCGATGGTGAGGACCCGCGGCTGAGCGGGGTGGCGGGCCGTGGCGGTGGTGACCGTCCCGGCGTTCTCGTCCGTCTCGGTGACGACGAGACGGGAGCCGGAGTCGCGGACGATCCACTCCACCTGCTCGGCGGAAGAGGTGGCGTAGACCGGGACGACCTGCCCGCCGGCGGCCCAGATCGCGAAGTCCAGGACCGTCCACTCGTAGCGGGTGCGGGACATCACGGCGACGCGGCCGCCGGGTTCGAGACCGGCCGCGATCAGCCCCTTGGCGACGGCGGTGACCTCGCGGGCGAAGGCCACGGCGGTCACCCGGTGCCAGGTGCCGTGCTCCCGGCGGCGCAGGACCGCGGAGTCGGGCGCCTGTGCCGCGTTGGTGAACGGGATGTCGGCGATGGCGCCGCCGGCGCCGCCGGGCGCGAGCGCAGCGGTACGGACCTCGCGCACCGTGCCGCTCGCGTCCCTGATCAGCTCGATACGCGCCCGCGCCGCCAGGTCGGTGCGCTGCTGAGCCCGTTTCAGATCCCTGCGTACGCCCATCACGGCTCCCCGGTCGCGGCTCGGCTGACGCGGACTTACCGAAGAGTCAACTTACTCGTGCGTAGCGGATGGTCAATGGGCCCGGCATGCGGAAGTCGTGCCCCGAACGGACGGGTGGTTCACCGGAACGCGCTCGATCGGTTGCGGGGTGCGGCGGGCGATTTCACGGTGGGCACAAGATCCCGTTCACCAGCGAAAGGAACATCCATGGGGGTTCCACCCGTTCGACGCATCGTGTCCACCGCCCTCTGCGCCGCCGTGCTGGCCGGCGTCGCCGGCCCGGCCGCCTTCGCGGCCGACTCCGCCCCGGAGCACACCCGGACCACGGTGCAGGCGCCGGTCCCCGGTGCGGACAAGCTCCTCGTGAACGTCAGCAGCCTCGGCCACTTCGGGACCGTGCTCGAGCCGGTCAGCACCCTGCTCAACACCGTGCTCAAGGCCGACAAGGGCCAGCTCTCCGCCGACCAGGCGAACAAGCTGGTCCAGGCCGCCAAGGAAGCCGTGGCCAAGGCGGCCGCGTCGGCCCCCGCCACGGGCTCGGCGGGCTCGCTCGGCAGGACCGACAGCGACGAGAGCGTGAAGGAGGCGCAAGCAACGCTCGACAAGGCGCTGGACACCCTGCAGAAGGCCGCCACCGACGGTGACGGCGACCAGGTGACCGGAGCGGCCCACGGAGTCCTCTCCGGCCTCCTCGGCCTCCTCACCCATCTGCTGGGCCTGTAGGGCCGGGCCACCGCATCCGGCCGGGCCGGCTCACCCGGCACATCCCGCCCCGCCGAGCCGGGAGGCAGGCGGCCCGAGGCGGCTTGCCCGATCCGATGGCGGGCGCGCCCGGGGTGGCCGGCCGACCAGGGAGGTGGGCGCCCCGGGACCTGCCTGAGCCGGAAGTAAGACACCCCGAGGCGCCCTGCCTGATCCGGGAGGTGGCCGACCGATCTGGGAGGCAGGCGGCCCGGGGTGGCCGGTCGGGCCGGGAGGTGGGCGCCGTGAGGTGGCCTGCCCGGTCCCGGTCGGGTGGGTCGGCCGGTACGGCAGCGGGCATCCGTGGGGTGCCGGACGTTCCGGCGGGCGACACGGCACGCTCGTCCGGCGTCCCCCGATCGTGTGGAGCGCCGGTCGCACTCCACCGGTCGGGTGAGCCGCCGACCGGGGTGTCCAGCGGGGTGCCGATAAGGTCGCGCGGTGACCTCAACCTCCGGCGACACGTGCTCCTTCCACCCCGCCGGCCTGGGCAGTCCCGTCCGGCCGGGCCCGAGGGCACCGCTGCACGCCACTGTCCCTTCCCTCGGTCCCGGCGCCTGATGGCGTCGGCGCAGACGCCCGGGGCGGCGGGTGGCAGCCGTGGGTTCGGGCTCCTCCTGGTCCTCGCCGGCGCGGCCGGGCTGCTGGCCTCCTGGGTCATCACCCTCGACGAGTTCAAGCTGCTGAAGAACCCGAACTTCACGCCCGGCTGCAGCCTGAACCCCGTGGTGTCCTGCGGCAGCGTCATGAAGAGCGCGCAGGCCTCGGTCTTCGGCTTCCCCAACCCGATGCTGGGCCTGGTGGCGTACGGCGTCGTGATCTGCGTGGGCATGAGCCTGCTGGCAGGCGCCGCCTTCCCCCGCTGGTACTGGCTGACCTTCGACGCGGGCTGTCTGTTCGGGATCGGGTTCGTGTCGTGGCTGCAGTTCGAGTCGCTGTACCGGATCAACGCGCTGTGCCTGTGGTGCTGTCTGGCCTGGGTCGCCACGATCCTGATGTTCTGGTACGTCACCTCCTTCGCCGTACGACACCGCTTCCTGCCCGCGCCGGCCCCGCTGCGGGCTTTCCTCGCGGAGTTCACCTGGGTGCTGCCGCTGCTGCACACCGGCGTCGTCGGCATGCTGATTCTGACCCGCTGGTGGGATTTCTGGACCAGCTGAGGGTTCCGGCACCCGTCCACCGAGGCGCCGGCTTCCGCGCTTCTCGTCACCGGACCGGCCGCACTGCGGTGACCGGGAGGGCAGTCCGGCGGTTACCGCTTCGGACACCTGACCGGACGAGGAGTGAGCAATGATTCCAGAGGTCGGCGCGGCCCCGGTGAACGGGCAGCGCGGAACGCCGGTCGCGGGCGGAGCGCGGCCAGGGCAGAGCACCCGGCGGGAGGTGACGCGCAGGCTGCTCGGCTCGGCCGTCGGCGTCGCCTCCGTCCCGCTGGCCGTGGCCTGCGAGCGGTCCCCGAGCATCCCGGACGACGACCGGCAGGCCGGTGCCTTCGACGAGACCTACCGCGGGCGCCACATCCGCGGCGTCGAGAACCACACCGGCCGCCGGGCCGCCGCCGGTCAGTGGGAGGTCACGATCGACGGCCGCCCGCTGCATCTGATGCGCCGCGCCGACGGCAGCTGGCTGAGCATGGTCGACCACTACCGCTCGTACCCGACCCCGCTCGCCGCGGCCCGCGCGGCGGTCGACGAGCTGGGTCCCCAGGAGCAACTGCGCGACCTGGCACCGGGACCGATGGGCGGGATGCCGATGCACGAAGGAGGCGGGCATGACGTACACGCGTAAGAACGTCAGCAGACTGACCCGCGGTGAGCGGCGACGGTTCGTGGAAGCCCTGCTGGCGGTCAAACGGCGCGGCGAGTACGACGAGTTCGTGCGGATGCACATGGAGTACAACGCCCCCGACGGTGAACGCGGCCTGCGCACCGCCCACATGACGCCGTCCTTCCTGCCCTGGCACCGCAAGCTCGTGCTGGAACTGGAGCGGGCGCTGCGCCGGGTGGACGAGTCGGTGACCGTGCCGTACTGGGACTGGACCCGCGACCGCACGGCCACCGCGCTGCCGTGGACCGACGACCTGATGGGCGGCAACGGGCGGCGCTCGGACAAGCAGGTGACGACCGGCCCGTTCGCCTACCGGGCCGGCCACTGGAAGATCACCGAGAACGTGACCGACGTGCAGTACCTCACCCGCGACCTCGGCCACTCCCGCAGCCCGATCCAGTTGCCGACCGGCCGGGACCTGGAGTCGGCGCTGGCCGACCCCGTCTACGACGCCGCGCCCTGGGACTCCACGGTGCGCACGGGTTTCCGCAACAAGCTGGAGGGCTGGGGGCCCGGCCGGGGCAGTGTCTCCTGGCGCAACCACAACCGGGTGCACCGCTGGATCGGCGGGGTGATGCTCGGCGGCGCCGCCGTCAACGACCCCGTCTTCTGGCTGCACCACTCCTTCGTCGACCTGCAGTGGACCCGCTGGCAGCAGCGGCACCGGGGCCACCACTACCTCCCGGCCGACCCGCCCGGCGAGGACGACGCCCAGTACGACCGGGTCGTGGCCCGGTACGAGCGGATGCCGCCGTGGGACGTGACCCCCGACGAACTGGAGGACCTGAGCGGGATCTACCGGTACGAGTGAGACCGGTTCCGGACGGGCGCCACGGGAAGAGCTCCGCCGTGCCAGGTGCGGCGCTCTTCCCCGGGTGCCCTGAACCGGCGCCGCTCGCTTCGCCGTTCGAGTCCTCACACGTCCCGCTGAAAAACCGGCGACACGGCAACCGCCGCTCGCGCACGGCCTCCCCGTGATCAAGTCTGAGTCTTCTGCGAAGGAGACGCCCCCGTGCGAATTTCTGACATTCAGCGCTGCGAAGTCCGGCCCGGACGCCTCGTCGAGTGGACGTACAGCCCGGCGACGGTCGCGGCCGCGACAGCGCTGCCCCCCGACCCGCGGCCGCCGGCGTACATCCAGGAGTCGCACATCAGAACCGCGCGCTCGGTGCGCGACGACGGTCTGTTCGTGCCGACCTGGATCGGTACGGCGTTCGATCTGCCGGGCCGAGCCGATCTCGACGCGCTGGAAGAGGCGTTGCGCGGCTGGACGCTGCGGCACGAGACGCTGCGCAGCGGCTTCAGGTGGGCCGGTGAGGACATGCACCGGTTCACGCTCGACGAGGGCGACGTGACGCTGCGCCGCGAGGTGGTCGGTGACTTCTCCGACGCGGACACGCTGGTCCGCTATCTGCAGGACCGATTCGACGTCGCGGCGGACGCGCTCGGCTGGCCGAACCTGATCTACGCGGCCGTCGTACGCGACGACTCCACCAGCGTGTACCTGGCGTTCGACCACACCAACGTCGATGCCTACTCCCTCTACCGCATCCCGGACGAGATCCACGAGTTGTACCTGGCGGGCACCACGGGCCGGTCCACGGCCGGTACGCGGGTGGGCAGTTACGTCGACTTCTGCGAGCAGGAACGGGCGAACGCGGACGACATCGACGGCACCCACGCCATCGTCGCCCGCTGGCGGGAGTTCATCGGCCGGTGCGGAGGGAAGCTCCCGGACTTCCCCGTCGACCTCGGGGTGCGACCCGGTGACCCACTGCCCACCCAGAAGCTCCTGCGCGAGCCGCTCGTCGACGCGGACGCCGCCGCCGCGTTCGAGGCGTACTGCCGGCCCTACGGCGGCAGCATGGTGGGCGTGCTGGCCGCGACCAGCCTGCTCGTGCACCAGCTCGGCGGGCAGCCGGTCTACCGCACGGTCGTGCCGTTCCACACCCGGGTGAAGTCGGCCTGGTCGGACTCCGTCGGCTGGTACGTCGGCGGCGCACCGATCGAGGTGCCGACGACCGGGGACTTCGACGGCGCGCTCGCCGCGGTCCGCGCCGAGTTGCAGGCCAACCGGTCGCTCGCCCGCATTCCGCTGGCCCGGGTGCTGCGCCTGCTCGGCGCGGACTTCCGCCCGACGTCGCCCGACATGTACTCGATCGTCTCGTACACGGACGCCCGCCTCGTCCCCGGCTCGGCCCACTGGACCGAGCAGAAGGCGTACGGGCTGATCCGGGTGTCGTACGGCGACCAGGTGTGCGCCTGGATCACCCGGCTGCACGAGGGTCTGTGGTTCGCCTGCCGCTACCCGGACACCGACGTCGCGTACAAGAACATGCGCCGGTACATCGAGGGGTTGCGGGACCTCGTGGTGTCCGTGCCGGCGGACCGCTGTCATCGGGCAGCGGAGCCGACATTTTCTTAATACCGCGGGGAGTTGGCGCACCTGATGTCAATTCGCGGCGATGCGGCGTCAGTTGCGATTCTTCGGAAGAGCCCGTGCCCTCATGTCCCCTTTTAGACACGGATATCCGCCAAAGTGGAATACGACACTTGGCTACTGGTAGTGTTCAGCAAGTCACGGTAGGCAATCAGCCTCGACGTCAAGCAATGAAGAACCGAGGGTTCCATGCGCAAGCTTCAGCAGGTCGTGATCGCAGCAGTCGCGGCGGCCGGCGGTCTCTCCGCCGTCGGTGCCGGCGCCGGTACCGCCTACGCTCACGGCGGTCTTGAGGTGAACGACCTCTACCGTCCCTACCAGGAGTGCAGCCCGCAGACGGTGGCCGAGAACGATCTCCCCATCGGCGTGCTCGGGCTTGCCCAGACCCTGGACACCACCTGCGGCCAGTTCAACAACGCTTTCACCGGCCACTGAGGTCGACGGCGTCCTCCTGCGCGACGCCTTCCGCGGAACCCTTCGGGTCATTCCCCGAGGGGTTCCCTTCACGCCCGGCTGATTGGTGGCGCACGGTGCTTGGCGCCCCTCACAAAGGAAACGCAAGCCATGTTCAGCACGAAGAAGATCGCGGCCGTCTCGGGGCTCATCGGCGGTCTCGCCGTGACCTGCGCCGGCGTGGCCCAGGCGCACACCGCGGCGGGACCGGGTACCTGCACGCGCGACATCCTGGGCAACGTCAGCTGCGTCCAGCGGATCCAGGGTGAGATCCCCGAGGACGGCCAGATCCCCCACTACGAGAACTGCCTGCCGACGCAGCCCTTCAGCGTGCCCGCCGCCCTGGGGGGCGGGTCGATGAAGATCGGGCCCCAGGTGACGTGTTCCAACACGACATCGGGAGCGCCCGACAAGGCTGACGGAAATGGGGAGTTTGCCGGTCTGGTCTGATTATCAGGACGGAACCCGGTGAATGACGCCGTGTGATGAGCCGACACGACGTATGGGGCGAAGATCCCAAATTGCTACGGGCTGTGTGTATAAGCTCACAGCAAGTAGTCAACCAGGGCTGTCCGCCCGGGTTAAGAAAGGGTCAAACCATGCGTAAGTTTCAGCGTGCTGCGGTCGTAATGGCAGCGGTTGCGGGGCTGTCCACCCTCGGCATCGGCGTCAGCTTCGCCGGCGGCCAGGACCACGACACCGAGCCTCCGACGATCACTGCTGTGGCCAACTCGTCGGCCAACGCCGTGGCCACGTGGGGCGGTTACAACTCGGACGAAAAGGGCGGCGAGCACAAGGGTGCGCCCGAGGAGGGCTACGGCCAGTACGCCGCTCCGAGCGACGCCCAGTAATTCAGGACGACTGGCACATCGCACGAACTGGAGCTTCCTGTCCCGGACCAACTCGGCTTGTTCACCGGTGTGCTGAGTAACACCCCCCATGCGTAGGCAGCCCGGACGCGCGGCAGATCCCTCAGGGAGCGCGTCCGGGCTGCGCCAATTGCGGCACCCGCTCGCCTCCTGCACTCAATTGCAAAGGAATGCACCACATGTTCACTCGACAGAAGGCCGCGACCATCTCGGGGCTCGTCGGAAGTATCGCCGTGCTCTGCGCCGGTGCCGCACACGCGTACGCCGACGAACCCGGCGGCGAGTGCAGGACCACCGCCACCGGCGGCGTCGTCTGCATGCGCAAGAGCGACACCCGTACCAACGAGCACGGCAAGCACTTCATCGACCAGACGCAGGACTGCCTGACGGCCGACCGGCCGCGCGTGGTGTTTCCCGACGGCTCACTGCTGGACGGCGGATCCGCGCACGTCGGGCAGGTGATGGACTGCTCCAACCATCTGAAGCTGCCCAAGGGCTTCAAGAAGCCCCGGTTCGACAAACTGCGTTTCGGGTTCTGACGCGCGACCGGCACATGCCGGACCGGGATCGTTCCCGGTCCGGCATTTCGCTTTTCTGGCCGGGTATTTCGGTTTCCCCGGTGGAGAGAGACCGTCCGCCGACGTGAAAGTCCCCGGTACCCCGGCCTGTTGCCGGGGTACCGGGGACGAAAGCCCGGCTTACTTGCCGACGCTGTTGTTGCAGCCCATGGACGAGCCGAGGTTCGACGACTGGGCGCCGGCGTTGCCCTCGCCGTTCAGCAGGTTGCCGCCCAGGCCGTTGGCGATGCCGACCTCGCCGAGGACGTCGGCGTTGAGGTCGTGGGACCTGCAGGTGGTGCTCTGCAGGACGCTGAAGCGGGGACCGTTGCCGCCCTTGCCCCAGCCCTGGTCGGCGTGGGCGGCGCCGGCACTCAGGAGTCCGACGCTCCCGAGGGCGGCGACCAGGACGGCAGCCTTGCGCAGCTTGTGCATGTCTTCTCCGGTGGAAAGTGAAGTGGATGCGATCCGTGAGAGATCGACTTCGTGCGGTAATGGAGGCTAATAGGAAATATCCGAGGGCAACCCGCGACGCGCCGAATTCCGAATTCTTGTCACCCTGAATGCTCACAGGCGCACAAAAAAGGCCCGGCATCGGGCCTGGGGCTCGATGCCGGGACTATTTTCTGCTTTGTCGCTGATGCGACGGAAGCTTAGAAGGCGCTGTTGTTGCAGCCCATGGTCGAGCCGATGTGCGTGGCCTGGGCGCCCGGGTCACCCTCGCCGTTGAGCGCGTTGCCCAGCAGGCCGTTGAGGATGCCGACCTCGCCGAGGACGTCCAGGTTCAGGTCGTGGGACTTGCAGTTGGAGCTCTGCAGGACGCTGAAGCGCCCGCCCTCGCCGCCCTTGCCGCCGCCTTCCTGGCCGCCTGCGTGGGCGGTGCCGCCCACGAGTCCGATGCTGCTGACGGCGGCGATCAGAACGGCGGCCTTGCGAAGCTTGTGCATGTCTTCTCCGGTGGAGTGAAGGTGATCACGATCTGTCACAGATCGCTTTCTTACAGTCACGGAGATTAATAGGAAATAACCCAAAGCGGACAGCGACGCGCCGGTTTCTTGATCTCCACGTGAAAGCACCCGAAAGCCGTACGCATACCGACGGGCCCTTCGAGGGTGCTCCTCGAAGGGCCAGTGCGGGCGTCGGCCTGCGGTCGTCCGGTGGTCCTAGTGCGCGCTGGCGTGGGCGAGCGCGTTGGACTGGTAGTTGGCCTGCGTGCACTCGATGCCGTGCGTCTCGGACGCGGCGAGCAGGGCGACCGGGACGGCCGCGTTGAGCAGGGACTGCGGGCTGCACTCCTGGGACGGACGGAAGAGGTTGGTCTGGCCCGCCAGGCCGCCTCCCGAACCGGGCGTCGCCTGAGGGGAGATCTGCGGGTTGATCTGCGGGCTCAGGGTCGGGTTCACCTGCGGGGTGACGTCAGCACCCCGCTGCGGGGCCGTCGGCGAGCCGTAGGACTGCACGCTGGCCTGGGAGGAGGTCGCCGAGGCCGCCTGGGCATCCGGCTGCGAATAGGGGAGCGGAACACCACCGCCGTAGACGGGAGCGGCGTCGCTCGGGCCCGCGCCGACGGCGGACAGACCGCCGGCTGCGGCGACGACGAGCGCGACCCTGTGAAGCTTGCGCATGAAACCCTCGGCCCTTCATTGACCTGTGCACGGAACGTATGGGAAATGCTGACGAGTTGGTGTCGGTGTTGCTGTTTCCTGCTGCCCTGTACGGCTGCGACGGACCATCGCCCTGGCCCAGTGGGGAACGAGGGAAGCGGTGAACGGATACGGATGCCGGGCCCTGGTCACCCATTTGCCCCAGGCTCCGTGTGCCTCGGAATGGTGTCCCGGGCCCCTCTGTCACCCTGGTCCGGCGCATCCCCCGGTCAATGGCAAATGGGTGACACGGTTTCCGGTCCCGTGACCGGGGTGGGGGAGAAGTCGTTGCCAGCAGGGAGAGGGCAGCGATCATGGATCGCGGAGGACAAGGGAATTCGCTGCCCGCTCCGGCGAAAGTCCGCGTGCAGCCCGGAAGTTATCGCCGTGGCGGTGCAGTACGAACATCAGACTGTGCACACGTGAGACCGCACCGAATACAACGGATTTCCCTGTACAGGTATTTGAAGGGCCGAGGGTTCCATGCGCAAGCTTCACAAGGCCGCGCTCGTCGCAGCAGCGGCCGGCGGTCTGTCCGCCATCGGCGCCGGCGTCAGCCAGGCCGCCGACTATCCCGCGGGGTACAGCGGTGCCGCTCCAGCATCGGCTCCCGAGTACCCCGCACCGATGTACACGGCGCCGCAGTACCCGCCGCCCCAGTACGCGCCGCCGCAGTACCCCCCGCCGCAGTACGCGGCGCCCCAGTACCCCCAGCCCCAGTACGCGCCGCCGCAGTACGCGGCTCCTCAGTACGCGGCGCCGCAGCCGAGCGGTCCGCAGGCCGAGGCGGTGTCCCGCTCGACGGGTAACGCCCAGGCCACCGCTCCGCAGCCGTACTCCCCGCCGATGATGCAGGCCCCTCCGCCGCCGCCACCGGCGCCGCCGCAGGAGCACACCGCCATCGCCTCCGCCTCGGCCTCGTCGGGAGGTGCCGCGCAGGCCTCCGGCCCGTCGTACGCCCCGCAGCAGGCCGCCGCCCCCCAGCAGTCGGCGCCGCAGGTCGTGCCGCAGGTCAGCCCGCAGTCGGCGCCGGAGGTCATGCCACGGGTCGCCCCGCAGGTCGCCATGCCCCAGACCTTCGGCGCGGCGGACGGCCCGCCGCATGTCGCCCCGCAGGTGAACCCGTCGGTGAACCCTCAGGTGAACCCGCTCGTCAACCCGCTGGTCGCGCCGACCGACGCACCGCAGGTTCCCGGGCTCGGCCTCGGACAGGTCGCGGCGCCTCCCGTCGGCTCACTGGGCCTGCCCCGACTCGGCTGACCGCTCGCAGCGATGTCCGCCGCCCCCACTCGATCTGCCGCTCCTGACGCCCAGATCGCATCCGCTCGACCAACGGAGAAGTAATGCGCAAGTTCCACAAGGCCGTCCTCGTGGGTGCTGCCGTCCTCGGCAGCGTCGGTACGCTCGGCCTCAACACGGCCTTCGCCCACGGTGAGCCGGGCCATGACGACCTCGACGTCACCCAGGGCATCGAGTGCCGTTCGCACGACATGAACATCGATGTGCTCGGCGAGGTCGGCGCCGTCAACGGCCTGGCGGGCAACCTGCTGAACGGCGAAGGGTCCCCGGGTGCGCAGCAGAGCCACCTCGGTTCGGACATGGGGTGCAACAGCAAGGCGCTCTGATCCGGTCGCCCCGCACCGGCAGGGAAAGCGCCGGACCCGTCCCGCGACCGCGGGGAGAGTCCGGCGCTCTTCTGCGTCCCGCCCTGTCGCCGTCCGGCGCACGGCCGGCATCAGTCATTGCCCGTACGCGTACCGCAGCATCATGCGCTGCCGCTCCGGGGTGTGCTCGGCGAACAGCCGGTCCAGCCGCGCGCCGGTCTGCCCACCGGGACCGTGCGTCAGTACGGCGACGGCCGCCGCCGCCAGGTCCCGCGGCGTGTCGACCAGACCGGTCAGGCCCAGGGACTCCAGGGCCGGGATGCGCCGCGCCACCACCGGCCGCCCCAGCCCCACCGCCTCCAGGAGCGTCATCGGCGCGCCCTCCCACAGCGCGGTGTGCGCGTACACGTCCGCCTGACCGAGCAGTCGCTGCAGGGAGCGGTGGTCCAGCCAGCCGGTGACCGTCACGCCGGCCCGCTCCAGTCGCGCGCGGTGGGCGGATTCGCCGCCGCCGAGCCAGATCCAGTTGCTCGACGGCATCAGCCGCCGCCCTTCGGCCGCCGCCTCCGCGAAGAAGGCGGGGTCCTTCTGCGGGCACAGCCTGCCGACGGCGGCAACCGTCCGCGGCGGCAGACCGTTGCCGTCGCCGGTGCGCACCTCGGGTTCCGTCCTCGGCTGCGGCGGGGCGGCCGTCGCGGCTTCCTGGCGGGGCACCAGGTTGGGTACGTGGACGGCGCGCTGGCGCTTGCGCAGCGAGCGAGCGAGCTCGACCTCACGGGGGCTGACACCCGCCACGGTGCCCGTACGCCGGGACAGCACACGCTCGACCGCCTGCACCGCCGCCGCCGCGTACCGCGCGAGGTCGCCGCGCTCCATCGCGTAGCAGTGCGGGGTGTAGACGATGCGGTCCGTCGGCACGGCGGGGGCGAGGCGCACATAACCCCCCGCCAGGGAGGAGTGCGCGTGGACCACCTGCGGCCGCAGCTCACGGAAGAGCCGGCCCACTTCGCGGACGCGCGCGACATGGCCGGACGGCATCCGCCAGACGCCGTCGAAGAGCGAGTCCGTGTCGGCGACCCGGCAGCCGGGGCGTTCGGACATCAGCAGCAGGTGCCGTACCTCCGGAACGGACCGCACATAGTCGCAGACCGCCGTCTGCACCCCGCCGCCCCAAGCCTCCGCGACATGCAGGACAGCGGGCCGCCCGTCGTTCTTCGCCGCGTCGCGCGGGTCACCGGGCATTGCTGGTTCTCAGCACGGCGGGCAGCGTGCGCAGGAGGATCAGCAGGTCCAACTGCAGGCTCCAGTGGTCGACGTACCGCAGGTCGAGCCGGATCGCCTCGTCCGCCGTGGTGCTGGAGCGGCCCGAGACCTGCCACAGGCCCGTCATGCCCGGCTTGACGGACAGGCGCCTGGCCCGGTGCTCCGGGCGCAGCAGCTGGTTCTCGGGGCGCACGTTGGGGCGCGGTCCCACCAGCGACATGTCGCCCCGCAGCACGTTGATCAGCTGAGGCAGTTCGTCCAGTGAGGTCTTGCGCAGGAAGCGGCCGACCGGGGTGATGCGCGGATCGTGCCGTGGCTTGGTGCAGATGGACATCTCGCTGCCGTCGGCGAGCAGCAGCGCCGCCACGTCAACGGTCGAATTGTGGTACATCGTACGGAACTTCAGCATGGTGAAGGGCCGTTGCCCGATGCCGTCCCGAGCCTGCCGGTAGATGACGGGTCCCGCACTGCTGACGGCCACGGCGAGACCGATGAGCGCCATCAGAGGAAGCAAGGCGATCAGCAGAAGCGCGGAGAGCGCGACGTCGAGCGTGCGCTTGGCGCGGGCGCCGGCGGAACGCTCGACGCGGGTCTCGCCGGTGAGCGGAGGCGGTGAGGTCACCGCCGAGCCTTCGGCACCGCTCAGCGCCTGGGCTACTCCTACCAAAGCACTACTCCTCCCGAATTAGAACCAAATAATGTGACAGGTGCATCAGAAATGTAGGAGTGCCCGGCGCCGCGGACCGGCTGCGACATACCGCGGCCCATTCCGTCGCCGGGGCAAGAACACCCGTACGACGCATCGCGGGCCACCGTCCCGGTGTGATGTCCTTGCCCGCGCCCGGAGTTCAGGCCGCTCCGGGCACCGGAGCAGCCCAGTCGCCGGCGCGGCCCGCGCCGATCGCGGAGGGTCGCCTCCGCCGCACCACCCAGGCCGCACCTGGCGGACGTCGATCAGAGCGTCACGGGTCTGGCAGGCGAGGGCCTCGGCGAGGACGCGGGCGGGTGCGTCGGCGGGGGCCGCCATCGGTAGTGCCCTCACCGGTTTCCGCGACGTGCTCCTGGACGAGGAGGCGGCCGGGCGGACGCCGGCGCCGACGGCAGGTGGCGCACGCGCACGAGCGGCACCGCGGCCACCAACTCCCCGTGCCTGTGCACAGTTCTGGCAGCTGCGTCACGCACGGACACACCCGCTGCGACCGCGCCCCCTGCGCACGCGCACCCCAACTGCTCCTCGCCATCGCCGCGGGGGTCGGCGTCCCTCAGCGCCCGGCCGACGCACCGCCCCGGCGCCCCCGATCCCCGTCGGCAGCTGACGCGGGAAGCCGGCGCGGACCCCCGCTCACCGGAAGACGTGCACGTAGTCGGCGCTGAAGGTGATCGGGTCGGTGGTGCGCGGGGCGGAGTGGAGGTCGCCCGAGGAAATCGAGAGATTGATATTCAGGTAGGCCGACCAGCCCGGGTCGATTCCGCGCCCGTCCTCGTAGACAAGGGCGCCGTCGACGTACCAGTCGACGGAATCGGTGCCCAGCCGCACACCGATACGGGTCCAGCCCCGGCTGCCCGGGGGACTGATGACGTCGTAATTGGCGGCCTCCCGGACGTGGTTCGCCATCTCCACGAGGTCGGGGGCGTCGGGATGGTATTCGAACACGTCGATCTCGTGGCCGCCGTCGACCCAGGTCCACACCGCCGGCCAGGCGCCGACCGCGGAGGGCAGCTTCACCCGCGTCTCGAGGTAGTCACCGGGCCGCAGACGGAACCCCTCCCGGGACCCCTCCGTGGTGATCAGCCCGGTCTCCCAGGCCCGCCGGCCGTTCTCCAGGGTGTGCGGGCCGGGCCGAGCGGTGAACGTCGCCGTGCCGTCGGCGATCCGCACGTTCTCGGGATTCACCCAGTCCAGCTTGGAGTACCGGGGGTTGTGGGTTCCGTATTCATAGGCGGAGCTGGTGTCGCGGGTCCAGCGGTCACCCCACGTGAAGGGTGCGTTGAAGTCCTCTGCCCAGGCGAGTCCCTTCCCCGCGGCCGGATCCGCGTTCCGGCTCGAGGAGATCACCCGGAGCCTGGTCCTTCCCAGCGGGTGGGTGCCGGTCTCGTCCTCGTAATAGGCGTACTGGGTGTAGGTGCCCGCGCGGAAGGTGCGGGGCCGGGTGGTGAAGGTGAAGCCGTCGGGGCAGATCCGGGCGTTCTCGGCCACGCCGGGGTAGTCGAGGTGTTCTTCGAGTCCGTCCTGGACGGCCACGCCCACCTTCTTGACCGTGATACATGTGGCCGCGTGCAGCCGTACGGTGGCGGTCACCGCGGTCCCGGGCCGTGTGCCGGACGGACTGAGGGCGTCCTGGACGATCCCGTCGCTCCGAACGGCCCCGTCATGACGGTGTCCGTGGAGCGTGGCGGTTCCCTGACACCCCGACAACACCATCCCGGCCATCATCAGCGCCACGACGCGGCTCGTCGTCCTCATGCGCCGGACCTCCTCCGCCCGACCGCTTGCCGTTCGCATTCCTGCATCCATGGGCGGCGATCACGGGCAGTAGATCACGTCATGGGGACAAGTGCCCGTTGTGGCCGGTTCTGATGGCCGGGTGTCGGATTGGTGGGAAAGTCATACTGCGCAAGGGCGGTTTCCCGTAACGGGATGTGCCCGTGACGGTGGCCGACGGCGTGCGCCGGATTTCGCCGGTGGCTCAGGACAGGAGCCGCGTCGGGGATCCGGCCAGGTAGGCCTGGATGTCCTCCACCGCCTGGCGGTAGTACGTCGTGTAGTTGGCGTGCGAGACGTAACCGAGGTGGGGTGTGGCGAGGAGACGTGGTGCGGTGCGCATCGGGTGGCCGGCGGGCAGTGGCTCGATGTCGAAGACGTCCACACCCGCACCCGCGATCCGGCCCTCGTGCAGCGCGGCCAGCAGGGCGTCCTGGTCGACGACGGCCGCCCGGGACGTGTTGATGAGATAGGCGGTCGGCTTCATCAGGGCGAGTTCGGCGGCACCGACGAGTCCCCGGGTGCTCGCGCGGGAAGCCGTGTGCACGGACACGAAGTCACTCTCGGCGAGCAACTCCTCCTTGGAGGCGGTGAGTTCGACGCCGGCCTCCTCGGCGCGCTCCTTGGTGAGGCCCGGGGTCCAGGCGCTGACCCGCATGCCGAAGGCGAGCCCGACCCTGGCCACCCGGCTCCCGATCCGGCCGAGTCCGAGCAGGCCCAGCCGACGGCCGTGCAGGTCGGCGCCGACGGTGGACTGCCAGGGGCCGTTCGTGCGCAGCGCGGTGCTCTCCTCGACGATCCCGCGGGCCAGCCCGAGCAGCAGCGCCCAGGTCAGCTCGACCGGCGGGGTGCCCGAACTCTCCGTGCCGCACACGGTGACGCCGTGTGCCTCGGCTGCGGCGTAGTCGATGACGGTGTTACGCATGCCGGAGGCGATGAGGAGCTTCAGCCGGGGCAGGCGGGCGAGCAGGGAGCCGGGGAAGGGGACGCGTTCACGCAGCGTGACGACGATGTCGTAGTCCGCGAGCGCCGAGGCGAGGGCGTCCTCGCCGTCCAGGTGCTCTCGCAGCGAGACGACCTCCACCTGGTTCTCGATCACCGACCAATCGGCCAACTCGGTGGCCACACCCTGGAAGTCGTCCAGCACCGCACAGCGAAGTCGCACGTCGTCTCTCCTCCCGGACATCTGTCGCCGTTCCCGGACGGGAGGAGTCTCCATCCCCCGCCCGGAGGGTCCGACACCTGGTGAGCACGCGATATTCCGGGAACCGGAGAGGAGGCCCGCCCGCCGCCGCACCTGTCCGATGCGCAGGCTGACCGGGCTGATACGCAGGCTGTCCGGGCTGATACCGCGGACACGCTGGACGCACTGCGGATGACGCACTGCCATCACGGGCGGCTTTCCGCCCCACGAGACGCACACGACCCTCCCCCATCAGGGCCGAATATCGGTCGTGACCTCGGCCTTCCGCGAAACGAACGAACGCGCTCGGGCGCTCCCGGCAGGACTCGAACCTGCGGCCAGGCGCTTGGGAGTTCGATACCGCTTCTGTGAACCCAGCGTCTTGCTGCCGCGCGTTGTAAGCGCTTCACTGTCGTCGGCGGGGTACGAACGGGCAGGCGAACGTAGCGGGCTGGATTCACAGGCGCATGATGACCAGGGCGGTGTCGTCGGTGGCGTCGCCTGATGGAAGCAGGTCGTTGAGCACGGCGTCGGCGAGGGCTTCGGGGTCCTCTGCCTGATGGCGGGCCAGAGAGTCGGCGAGCCGGGCGAGGCCGGTATCGATGTCTTCATGGCGGCGTTCGATCAGGCCGTCGGTGTAGAGCACGAGGACGGCGCCCTCGCGGAAGGTCGTGACAGCCTGGACCCGGGGGGCGTGCTGAGGGCAGGCGGCCAGGGGCGGGTCGGTGGCCTGGTCCAGGAACTCGACGGTCTCGTCCCTCTGCAGGAGCGCGGGTGGGGGGTGGCCGGCGCTGCTGTAGGTGATGGTGCGGGTCTCCCAGTCGATGAATGCCGTGGCCACGGTGGTGTTCTCGGCGCCGTCGACGGTGCGGGCGTACAGCCCGAGGACTTCCAGGGCGCGGGCGGGGCCTTTGGCGACGAGGGAGGCGGCGCTGAGGGCGCTGCGCAGTTGTCCCATGACGCCGGCCGCGGCCAGGCCGTGGCCGACGACGTCGCCGACAGCGACGGAGATGCGGTCGCCGGGCAGATCAACCAGGTCGTACCAGTCGCCTGCCACATTCAGTGCTTCGGCGGCGGGCCGGTAGCGTACGGCCGCCGGATGCCGGCCGACCGGCCGGGGAGCGGGCAGCATGGATTCCTGCAAGGTCAGCGCGACTTCCCGGGCGCGGATGAGTTCGGTGACGTCCTCCGCCCGGTGCAGCAGCAGTGCCACCTGCCCATCCGGTCCGAACACAGGAATGTTGGTCATGTTGAGGTACCGCTCGTGCCACACTCCGGGCTGATCGGGGTCCTCCATCTCGTAGCGTTGCAACGCTACGATGCTGCGCTCACCGGTGTCGGCCGCCTGGCGCAGTGACGCCAGAACTCTGAGCAGGAGAGGCTCGGCGGGGGCTTTTTCGGGGTGGTCCTCGGGCACGAAGTGACCGATCACTTGTTCGCGTGGAAGGCCCCGCAGGCGCAGGAACTCCGCGTTGGCGTCCGCGTAGATCAGTTGCGGGGTCACCAGCGCCACCGCCCCGGGAAGGGCCTGGAACACCGCCGCGTAGTCGATCGCCGGTACCTTCATGACTTCCCTGCCTTGCCCGCAGCTCTGTCTCTTTTCACGATACGAGCGGGGAGTCGCAGCTCGCCTCATGATGTTGTAGGCCCAAGGGCGGCTACACACGAACGGTGATCGATTGGCGTGCCCGGAGACCTTGCCGGGGCGTACGCCGCGGTCTGAGCGCCGAACCACATTCGGCACGGCTGCGAGGCTCAGGTGCCTACCTCTTCACCCACCACTCACCCCAGCTCCCATCCCGTCCGCCGTCGACCCGCTGGTCGGAGCCCTGCCCTTCCACGCCGTCGTACGCCTCGACGGCCCGGAAGGGCCCGGAACGCCGCCGCCCGCCTGGGCCACGGTCGACCTCCTCACGGACGCGCTCCACGCAGCCGCAGCGCACTCGTACACCTCCCTTTCGGTCCCGGCTGCCGGTGACGAGCCCGCCCGTACCTTCCGCTGGGGCCGACAGCTCGACGTCCGCCCGGTCAAGGCCTTCGACGACGGCTCCGACATCACCGAACAGACCGTCGCCTGATACGTGGCCAAGTACGCCACCAAGGCTGCCGAGAACATCCGCGGCCACTCCTCGTCCAAGTCGCGCACCTACTCCACCACCCCCGGCGCCCTTCGCCAGGAACGCGCCGACTACCGCGCCGCCCAGGAGGCATCCGTCCTCGGTCTCGACGACCGTGAGCCGGACACCGTCCTCGTCCTGGCCGACTGGCAGTACGCCGGCCACGGCCACACGCCGGGTGAGCCCGCCCTCGCCGCAACCATCGCCCGCGACCTCCAGACCAACCGCGAAACCGCCCGCGACGCCCTCCTGAACGAAGGGAGCACGGAATGACCACGGCCATCCGGTCACGACGCACCATGCTCACCCTCGTGGAGGTCTGCGAGGAACTGGCCATCTCCCGCTCGACCTTCTACGACTGGCGGGCCAAGCGTCGCGCGCCGCGCTGCATCAAGCTCCCGAATGGCGACCTCCGGATCCGGCGGAGCGAGCGCTGGCGCGAGCCCTGTCAACACCGTCGCGCTCGCCGAGGGCTTCCGCTCAGAACTCATCCGGGCCACGGGCACGGGCGAGGCTTTCGTCGTCGCCACGGGTCTCCCGGTGTCCCATCGCTCCAAGTCGGCTGCCATGAGCTGGTACAAGTTCGCCGTCGAGTACGTGGACGCCCGCTGGCCTCAACTCGGCGGCAACAGCCGCAAGAACATCGCGAAGACACTGACCGCGACCACCAACGCCCTGCTGCGGGCCAAGCCCACCCAGTTCGCACCTGCGGCCGTGCGGACGGCCCTTCGCGAATGGGCGTTCAACACGAACCGGCGCCCGGAGGCACCCCGAGACGTGGTGGCCATCCTCAAGCGGGTCGAGCGGAACTCCCTTCCCGTCTCCGCCTGGGAGGACCCCGAGAAGGTCGACCAGGTCCTGCAGGCCATCGACACCCGCCTCGACGGCAAGCAAGCGGCGGCCTGGTCCCGGAAGCGCAACCGCCGGATCCTCAACGTCGCCATGAAGTACGCGATCCGGCGGCGCATCCTGCGGACCAACCCCCTGTTCAAGGGCAAAGGACCCGACGGCGCTCACGAAGACCACGAACGCCGTGGACAAGCGGTCCCTGCTGAATCCCGAGCAGGCAGCGGCACTCCTCGACTGGATACGGCGCCGGCCGCGCCGCGGCAAGCGGCTCCACGCCTTCTTCGCCAGGCTGTATTACTGCGGCCCACACCCCGAAGAAGCCGTAGCCATCCCGAAGGTGGGAAAGCAGTGGACCGACACGGGGGAGATCCAGGGTGAAACACGCACGGTGCCGGGCATACGGCCCTGACGCGCATCCTGCGGCAGCACATCGAGGACGAACAGCTCCAGCCGGGTGATCTCCTGTTCCAGGGGGAGACCGGTGGCATCCTCGCCGGCTCCGTCATCCGCCGGGTCTGGCGCAGCGCACGTAAGGCCGTACTGCCTCCGCACGTCTTCGACTCGCCCACCGGGCGGCGCGTGTACGACAACCGGAACACGCGCCTGACCAAGTGGCTCAACGACGGCATCCCGCTCGCCCAGGTGGCCGAGTGGGCCGGAAACAGCGTCGCCGTGCTCCTGGGGACCTACGCTCGCTGCGTCGACGGGCAGCTGCCGGACCTGAAACGGCGACTGGAGGCCGCGGGCGATCTCCCAGAGACAGAGCTGCCAGGCGCTGGCTGATCTTCCCCGGTCGGGAACTTCGACACGTATCCGACGCGGTCACCCGCGAAAACCCGGTGACAGCCGGGCAGCCCCGGAATCTTCCCTTGACCATCGAGAGGGCGGCCGGGGCTTCGTCGTACCCACCGGCACCCACCCTGACCAGCAAAAAGCCCTCCCGAGCGGGAGGGCTGAGATGGCGCCCCCGGCAGGACTCGAACCTGCGGCCAAGCGCTTAGAAGGCGCCTGCTCTATCCACTGAGCTACGGGGGCCTGGTGGCGGGACAAGGATAAAGCTCCCTGGTCCTCGACCCTGTCGCTTCGCCTCCGTGGCTCGATGTGGAGGTTTGGTGAAGCGATCCCGATAATCGCAGGCAGGTACGAATCGTGCATCGCTTTTGGCCTCCGGCGCACCGGGTGTTGTGCACTCGTTATGCCTGGACTGTGCTCGTGTCCCGGTCGCCCCATGAGTCCGTTCTGTTCCGTCGGCGCGCAGACATGTCCATATGCTTCAGAATCACCCTAAAATTGGGCATTCTTCACATGTGGTGACCTTGGACGTTCGGCCTCAGCTGCTCGACACACTTTCCGCACTGCGCGACCGTGTCGCCGCCGCACGCTTTCCGCTGCCCCTGCCGGGAGCGCCACGCGCGCGTGCCAACCGCGACGAACTCCTCGCGCAACTCGACGACTACCTGGTACCCCGCCTACGGGATCCCGAGGCGCCGCTGCTGGCCGTCGTCGGCGGGTCCACCGGCGCCGGCAAGTCGACGCTCGTCAACTCGCTCGTCGGCCGCCCGGTGAGCGAGGCAGGGGTGCTGCGGCCGACCACGCGGACGCCGGTGCTCGTCTGCCATCCGGAGGACCATCACTGGTTCGGCACCACGCGTGTGCTGCCCACGCTCACGCGCGTGTGGGCGCCCCAGGAGGACCCCGACGACCTCCTCCTGGCGGGCGAGCCCCCCACGCGCGTGCTGCGCGTCGAGACCGCGGACACCGTCCCGCCCGGACTCGGCATCCTCGACGCCCCCGACATCGACTCCCTGATCGCCGACAACCGCGTCCTGGCCGCCGAGCTGATGTGCGCAGCCGACATCTGGATCATGGTCACCACGGCCGCCCGGTACGCCGACGCCGTCCCCTGGCACCTGCTGCGCACCGCCAAGGAGTACGACGCCACCCTCGTCACCGTCCTGGACCGCGTGCCCCACCAGGTCGTCTCCGAGGTCTCCCGGCAGTACGGCGCCCTGCTCGCCAAGGCCGGCCTCGGCGACGTACCCCGCTTCACCGTGCCGGAGCTGCCCGAGTCCGCCTGGGGTGCGGGCCTGCTGCCCGCCACCGCCGTCGCGCCGCTGAAGAACTGGCTCGCGCAGCACACCCAGGACCCCGCAGCCCGGGGGCAGATCATGGCCCGCACGGCCTACGGCCTCCTCGACTCGCTCAGGTCCCGCCTGCCCGAGCTGGCCGGCGCCGCCGCCGCCCAGTACGCGGCCGCGCTCCGGCTCACCTCCGCGGTGGACACCGCGTACGACGGCGAGCACGCGCGCGTGCGTGGCCGGCTCCAGTCCGGCGCCGTACTGGCCGGGGACGCCCTCAAGCGCTGGCGGGCCTTCCCCCTGGACTGCGCCCCCGGCGAGCTCCTCGACGCACTCGTGGCCAGTCTGGCCGCCCTGCTGCTGTGCTCCGTCACCGCGGCCGACGAGCGCATCGACGAGGCCTGGCGGCGCGAGCCGGCCGGAGCCGACCCGGCCCTCGCCGCCGGGGAGTCCTCCGCGGAGAGCACCGAACACCGCATCGGCGTCGCCGTACGACGCTGGCGGCGCGAGCTGGAGGAGTACGCCGAGGACGAGGTACGCGGCCTGGAACGCACCACCGCACCCGACCCGGAGCTCATCGCCGCCCTGGTCGCCACCGCGCTGCTCGGTGGACGCCGGGCGCGCAGCGCGGGCGAGGGGCTCGCGGAGCGGCTCGGGGCGCACGGTGCGCTGCGGCTGCGCGACCGGGCCGGGCGGCTGCTCAACGAGCACGTGGATCGTGTCATGTACACGGAACGCGAGCGGCGCCTCGCCCCGCTCGACGCCCTGGACGTCCACCCCGAGCCCCAGGCCGAACTCATCGCCGCGCTGTCCGTACTGCAGAAGGAGAGGTGACCGGTGACCGCCGTCACTGACCAGGACCACACGGATACGGATCACATCGACCACACGAGGCGCGTGGGACGCATGAGGGACATCGAGCACGGCAGCCACGGCAGCCACAGCAGCGACGCCAGCGACGGCAGCGAGGGCAGCGACGCGGGTAACGGCCACATGGAACGCGGTGGCCACTTCGAGCCCGGGCTTGTGGAGCAAGCGGGGCACGTGGAGCACGTAGCGCACGGGGAACACATCGAGCACGTGGATCGCGTGGGTGAGCGCGTCGAGTACGTGGAGTACGCGGAAGGCGTCACACACGGCGCAGGTGCGGCCGGGCGTGCCGAGCCTCTTGGGCGTGGCCCGAACGGGTTGAACGGCGGCGGTGGGGCGGGTGATCCCCGTCCCGGGTTCGCGGACGTCATCGACCGCTTCGGGATCGCCGACATCTCCGATGCTGCCCCCTACGCCCCCTACGCCCCCGACGCCTCCGACGCCTCCGACGCCTCCGACGCCTTCGACAACTCCGACTCCGGCAGCGCTGCTCTCGCCCGACCCGCTGTTCGCTCCGGCGGTGCGGGCACCGGCGACCAGCGGGCGGAGGGCGGGCACGTTGCCGCCTGGGGCCCCGAGAGCCCGGCGATCGAGCGGCACGCGCGCGTGCGGGACGAGGAAGAGGCCGGGGGCGCGGACGAGGGCGACGTCGAGTACGCCGACACCGGGTACGGCACGCAGCTCTGCCTGCCACACCCGCTGCCCGAACTCACACAGGACGCCTCCGCCCCACGAGGCACTCAGATCGCCGAAGTCACGTCGGCACCCACCACCAAGCCGACCCCGATCGCCGAACCAGCCCCGTTTGCGAAATCCGGCCCCAGGACCGCCCCCGTCTCGACCACCGAAGAGGCCCCCAAAGCCACATCCGCCCCCATCGCCAAACCCGCGCCGACACCCTCACTCCCTCCCAGGCCGCCGCTCCCGCCCATGCCCACGTTCGCGCCGACCCCCGTCCCCCGCGCCACCAGGGACGCAGACGCCGCCGTCCTCAAGCGCCCCAGGCCGGTGGAGCCTTCCGGGGCAACGGAGTCCTCGCAACTGCCGTCCCCCGAGTCGCCCGAATCCGCAGACTCCTCCGAGTCCGCCGAGTCCTGGGACGACGGCCTCATCGCCCGGCGCGTCACGGAGGCGACGGCCGCCGCCCTCGCCGCCGAACGGGCCTCCGCCCTGGAGAGCAGCAGCCGCGGCCCCGGCAGCCAGAGCCCGGCTCCCCTGGCGTACGACGGCAAACTGCGTTCCCGGCTGGACGCCCTGCGCGAGCTGGTCGGCCTCTCGCGGACCCGCCTGGAGAGCGACACCCTCGCCGAGGCGGGCCGGGTGCTGGACGAGGCGGCTGCCCGCCGGAAGCTCTCCGGCCGGCACACCGTCGTGGCCATCGCGGGCGCGACCGGCAGTGGCAAGTCGCAGCTGTTCAACGCCCTCGCCGGAGTGGCCATTTCGGAGACCGGCGTACGACGTCCGACCACGGCCGCGCCCATCGCGTGCAGCTGGAGCGACGGTGCGGCGGGCCTCATCGACCGGCTCGGCATCCCGGGCCGGTTGCGCCGCCGTCCGCTGCAGAGCCCGGAGGCAGAAGCGCAGTTGCGCGGGCTGGTCCTGGTCGACCTGCCCGACCACGACTCCGCTGCCGTGGAGCACCGTAAGCAGGTCGACCGGATCCTGAAGCTGGTCGACGCGGTGATCTGGGTGGTCGACCCGGAGAAGTACGCCGACGCCGTACTGCACGAGCGCTATCTGCGGCCCATGGCCGGCCACGCCGAGGTGATGTTCGTCGTCCTCAACCAGGTCGACCGGCTGCCCGAGGAGGCCGCCGACCAGGTCCTGGACGATCTGCGCCGACTGCTGGACGAGGACGGGATCGCGCTCGGCGAGTACGGCGAACCGGGCGCCACCGTGCTCGCCCTGTCCGCCCTCACCGGCAACGGCGTCGGTGAACTGCGCGAGCTGCTGGGGCAGTTCGTGGCGGAGCGCGGTGCGGCGGCCCGCCGGGTGTCGGCCGACGTGGACGCCGCCGCGGCAGGGCTGCGGCCCATGTACGCCACGGGCCGGCGCGTCGGCCTCAGCGAGGAGGCGCGCGACGAGTTCGCCGCGCGGCTCGCGGACGCGGTGGGCGCCACCGCGGCGGGCGAGGCCGCCGAGCGCGCCTGGCTGCGCAACGCCAACCGGGCCTGCGGCACGCCCTGGCTGCGGCTGTGGCGCTGGTACCAGAGCCGCGGCGAGTCCACCACGGGCCGCATCCCGGTGCGCACGGCCCAGCCCGACGAGGAGGCCACGGCACGCCAGCGTGTGGAACAGGCGGTCCGTACGGTGTCCGAGCGGGCCTCGGCCGGGCTGCCGGCGCCGTGGGCGCAGGCGGTGCGCGAGGCGGCCGTACGCGGGTCGCAGGGGCTGTCCGAGGCGCTGGACGAACTGGCGGCTCGGGCCGGACTCCCGCCGGGCCGCCCACCGCGGCCCGGCTGGTGGCCGGCTGCGGTGCTGGTCCAGGCGGCGATGACCCTGTTGCAGGTCCTGGGCGGACTGTGGCTGTTCGGCCAGATCGTCGGGGTCATGGCGCCCAACCTCTGGGTGCCGGTGCTGCTGATGGTGTGCGGGATCATCGGCGGACCGCTGGTGGAGTGGGGCTGCCGGATGGCGGCGAGGGGCCCGGCCCGGCGCTACGGCCAGGAGGCGGAACGCCGGCTCCGGGAGGCGGCCGCCGGCTGCGGCCGGGCCCGGGTGCTCGATCCGGTGGCGGCGGAGCTCTTGCGGTACCGGGAGGTACGGGAGCAGTACGGGCGCGTCGTGCGGAACGGGGCCGCAGTGGGGTGAGAGCCGCAGCGGACGATGCGTGAGCGCGAGGGGCCTCGGGTGTTTCCGGGGCCCCTCGGCCGTGTTTCGAGGGCCGGCCCGGGTGGGTGAGGAGGGCCGCCGTCGGCGGGGCCACTCGTGCGGGTGACGGGGTTTTCCACAGGTGGGGTGGTCGTCCACAGCTCTCAGCGGGCCCGGCCCGGCGGAGGCAGTCTGGGTTCGCGGCGATCGCAGGGCGGTTCCGGCCGCAGACACCGCTGTACGGGAAGGGCCCGTGCGCGTGTCCGCCCGGTCGGAAGGGACCGGGCGGGGGAGGGGAGCGAGACATGAACGAGACCATCGTGTGCGTGGTGGGCAATGTGGCCACCCAGCCGGTGTACCGGGAGTCGGCGGCGGGTCCGTCGGCCCGGTTCCGGCTGGCCGTGACCGCGCGCTACTGGGACCGGGAGAGGAGCACCTG
The DNA here is from genome assembly GCF_042891825.1 of Streptomyces sp. NPDC001852. Classification (NCBI taxonomy): domain Bacteria; kingdom Bacillati; phylum Actinomycetota; class Actinomycetes; order Kitasatosporales; family Streptomycetaceae; genus Streptomyces; species Streptomyces sp. NPDC001852. Next base: position 81,489 of record NZ_JBIATN010000031.1, on the reverse strand, counting down.
GACCGACGGGCACACCAACTTCTTCACGGTGTGGGCCAACCGACAGCTCGCGGTCAACGTGGCCGCGTGTGTGGAGGTGGGCCAGCCCGTCGTCGTACAGGGCCGGCTGAAGGTGCGCACGGAGGTGCGCGACGGGCAGCAGCAGTGGGCCTCCGCCGACATCGATGCCGTGGCGATCGGCCACGACCTCGCACGCGGTACGGCCGCCTTCCAGCGTGCGGCCAAACCGGACGCACCGCCGACGGCGACCCGGCCGGAGCCGAACTGGGAGGCACCGCGCCCCGATGACACACCGGACGAGGGCGGCGGTATGCCTCAACAGGCCGCAGTGGCAGTGGCGGTGACATGAGATCAGCATCCGGTCACAGGCGGGGCGTTCGGCGACCGGGCCGGTGATCGCCCGGTTGCCGAACGCCCCGTACGAACCGGTGCATTTGTCGATATGCCCAGCTCATGGACGGTCCCGGCGATAACGATTGCGGATCGGATCGCCCATCGGATCATCCGACCGGCAGGAGAGTCTTCGGCTGATCCATAGGATGCCGGGCGTGCCCCTAGGGGCTGCCGATTCTGCTGGTGGGACCGTCCCCCACGTCCAACGGGTCCTGCTCGAAGGGGAATTCTGTGCTTGTTGCGTTCTGTGGGTTCCGCCGTTCCAACGGAACGGCCCGCCTGGCGGCCGCCGCGACGGTGACCGGCCTCGTGGCAGCCGGTGTGCTGTCCGGCGCCGGTACGGCCGTGGCCGACGGGACCGACGGGATACCGCAGACCCAGGGTGGGGCGACGGCCACGATCAACGGCCTGAAGACCTACGGCGAGGCGGTGATCCACGAGGTCGGCGGCGACCAGCGCGTGGAGGCGGGCCTGTTCGAGATGTCCGTCGACGGCGGCGGCACCCTGCAGACGTACTGCATCGACCTCCACGATCCCGCCCAGCGTGACGCTCTCTACCAGGAGACGCCCTGGAGCGGCACCTCGCTGGGCGGCAACAAGGACGCCGGCCGGATCCGCTGGATCCTGCAGAACTCCTACCCCCAGGTCAACGACCTCGCCGCGCTCGCCCGTCAGGCCGGCGTCGGTGCCCTGACCGAGCAGGACGCGGCGGCCGGCACCCAGGTGGCCATCTGGCGTTACTCCGACCACGCGAAGGTCGACGCCGTCGACGCGCAGGCCGAGAAGCTCGCCGACTATCTGCAGAAGAGCGCCCGCGACCTCGGCGAACCGCAGGCCTCGCTGACCCTGGACCCGCCGGCGGTCTCCGGCCGGCCGGGGGGCGTACTCGGCCCGGTGACCGTGCACACCAACGCGGCCACCGTCACGGTGAGCCCGCCGCCGGACGCGGCCACCAGCGGGGTACGGATCACCGACAAGACCGGCAAGGCGATCACCTCCGCGCAGAACGGCACCCAGCTGTACTTCGACATTCCGGAGAACGCCTCGACCGGCTCGGCGCAGCTGACCGTGCAGGCGTCAACCACGGTGCCGGTCGGCCGGGCCTTCGCCTCCGACAGCCGCAGCCAGACCCAGATCCTGGCCGGCTCCAGCGAGTCCACGGTCTCCGCGGCCGCGACCGCCACCTGGGCGGCCGGGGGTCCCATACCGGCGGTGTCGGCCCGGAAGGACTGCGCCAAGGGCGCCCTGGACATCTTCGCGGCCAACAAGGGCGACAAGCCCTTCACCTTCGAGCTGATGGGCGCCGAGCACAACATCCCCGCGGGCGCCTCCCGCACGGTGACCGTCCCGCTGCAGGAGGACCAGGCCTACGACTTCACGATCACCGGACCCCACGGCTTCAGCCATCGCTTCACCGGAGTCCTCGACTGCAAGACGCAGGGTGCGATCACCACGCAGTCGGCCCAGGTCCGCAACGAGCCCAGCCCCGCCTCGGTCGGCGGTACCACGGCCCCCGACACCAACCTCGCCGCGACGGGCGGCTCCGCCATCACCCCGCTGATCGCCGGGGTGGCCATCGGCTTCGTGGTGATCGGCGGCGCGGTCCTGGTCCTGCTGCGCAAGCGCGAACAGGCCGACGGCTGACCGGCGGCGCGCGTCGCAAGGCCAACGACGACAGAACGGCCGTCGGCCGAGCCCGCTGGCCGTACGGCAAGATGGGGTGTTACTTGCCAGGGGCCTGTACAGAGTTGCCTCTGACCTGGGGCGGAAACGTCACCGAGGGGCCGCTTCGGGCGGCGAGGATGGTCCAGTGGAGATAGCGCGTCGGGGTGCTGGAGCCGCGCTCCGGAGTTCGAGGCTGCCTTACAGACCCTGGCGGTCACACGAGGCAGCGACCGAGCAGCCACCGCGCCTTGTGTGCGGACAGGGTCAGTTCGTCCTCGTCCCCGGCGTCGATCACCAGTACCACCTCGTCGCTCGGCCAGCGAGAGGCCAGGTCCCGCAGGGTGACAGGCCTGTAGCAGGGCACCTGAGGAAAGGCCCTGAGCAGCCGTTCCTCCGACGTGAACACCATGACCGCGGGGGCGTCGCTGACGCTTTCGATCACCGGCAGCACAAGCCGCACGAGTTCACTGCGATCACGCGTGTATCGGATCCCGCCGATCGCAGGAATCAGCACGTCACAGCCAGCAAGGGCTTCCAGCGCTCGTAGGTCCGCCGCATTGGACAGGTCTTGCAGGGCCTTCCGCGCCACCAATTCGAAGACCTCTGCCGGGATCTCGGTCATAGCGCCGCACCCTTTGCATAGAGCCGCCCTCTACGACCGTCTACCCAACGATCGGTCCCATCATGCGGTGAGCCTGCGCACGAGCGCCCGTCCTCGGGCCGTCCCTGGGCCGTCCGACGCCACTTAGTGCCGACCGTGACGCCTACTAGCGACGGTCGTAGCGACCGGCACCCCCAGGTCAACGCCTGACACCAACAACAGCGAACGGCAGCGGTCAGTCAGGGATGGCAGCGGACTGCGGATTGAGGCATGCAGCGGGTGGACCGACCTGCAAGACGCTGCATGATGCTGAGAGCACGGCAGAGAGCCACGCGTGCCCCCTGCGTGCCCGATGAGCGGGTATCGCACTCGCATACGCGATCTTCCAAACTGGTGCTCAGGACTCGGGCAGCGGCGCTTGACTAAGTCATTGAAACTCCCGGTTGAAGTCGCTACGCCGACCGCGCGGTCTCGTGAAGGCAGCAATCCAAGGTCGCGTGAGCCTGGCTACGGCAAGCGCCTCAGCCACATCACGGCAAGGCAGTAGGCGCCAGCAGCCACGATGAGTCCCACCAGCACGGTAGCCGTGTACGCCCAGTCGGGCAGCGCCTGCCTGAAGGGCTCAAATGCGACGTCGCGAGTGATCGCGAATGCTGCGGCAGCGGCGAACGTCGCGCCCGCTGACTGCTTGGTCCACCGGCCCGTTTTCGCGGCCGGGCGGGGGACAAGAGGTTCTGTCACTCGTCAGTTGTACCGGCACCTGATCCAACTCCTCAATGGCCACGTACCCGGCGGCGGTACAGCAGCGAAGGACAGCAACCCCACCGACCAGCGCCAGCCGTCTTCGACCCTAGCCAGGTGCGCCACCAGCTCAGGAAACCTCAGTGACCACCATGCCCATGGTTCGCATCGAGGGGCCATGTACGACACCCCCGCTCGGGCCGTCTCTGGGCCGTGCGGGGGTGCTCAACGACGACCAACACGGACAACCACCGACAGCTAAGTCGCAGGTCGCAGCGTTGATCGATTGCCGGGCCGCAGGTCAGAGACCCGGTCCTTTACTTCCTCGACTACTGAGCACCCCCCCGGCCCATCGGGGAGTATCCAAACGACAAGTGGCGGTAGGCGTCAGGTGGTGATTCCCGGCAGAAGCCCCTATGCCGCTTCGATTCCTCGTGATCGTCAGTCGGGCCGCTTGGCCATGACGACCAGACCGGGCCCGCTGTAATCCGTCGGAGGGAGTCGCAATTCGGCGACCGGGTTTAGGCCGGCCTGCTCGATCAGGTTGACGAGTTGTTCAGGCCGCCACTTGTGTGTCGTCCAGCGGACGGGTACGCCGCCGTAGGCCTCGGTGCGCACCGCGTCCTCGTCACCGACGTGTGTTCCGGTAATGAAGTGGCCGCCTGGCTTCAACGCGCGCGCGAACAGGGCGAGGACTTGGGGAAGGACGTCCCGAGGGAGGTTGAACAGTGACCACCACCCGAGCACGCCGCCCAAAGACCCTTCACCGAGGTCGAGCTCGGTGGCGGAAGCGACAGCGAAGCGGCACTCCGGATGAAGTCGGCGCGCATTCTCGATCATGCGAGGAGAGAGATCCACCCCGGATACATCGAGTCCGCGTTCGGCGAGGTAGGCGGTCACCGTTCCGGGGCCGCAGCCGACGTCGAGGACGGGCCCGAGCCCGCGCACGGTGTCGGCGAAAGCGTCGATCGACGCCTTGAGCCATGGATCCTTGCGGATGTCGCCGATTCCCGACGTCACGACCATGTGGGCGTAGTTGTCGGCCACCCGGTCGTAGGACTCACGTACGACGTCGAGATCCGCCGGGCGGTCAATGGGGTGTGTGCGCATCAGCCAACGATAGGACTGTACTGGGAACTTGGGGCTGGCAAAGCGGTTAACACCAAGCCGTTCTTCACGGCCCGGCTGACCTCGTGAGGGCGTATGCCGTACAGCAGCGAAGTACATCAACCCCAGCAACCGGCAGCGCCCAACACGAACCCTCATAGCCCTTCCGGCAGCCTGTATGACCTTGGATGACCGATCCATGTAGAGCTACGGATCAGAAGGTCTGGAGAGAGCACAGGTTCGGAGCCTCCCGGCACCCGGGATTCTTTGGGTCCCGGGCCCTCCTCCCCGAGTCACTCCTGCTTGACCGCAGTGTCAGGCACCGAGCAGGCTTCATGCATGGACGGGGAGGCCGTAGAAACGGCGGGGGCCACCACTCCCTTGTTCCTTCGCCGGCGGCGCATGCCTCGCATCGCCCAACTGCCGCCCGTCAAAACCACCGTGACGGCGAGCGATCCGATCGCCTCGCTCAACGCACCCTGACCGATTGCGTCCCAGGGCAGAGCGGATACCCACATGTCAACATAAACGCCTGCCTAGCCGGCCCGGGCCGGCCGTCGTGGCTTGCTCTGGTCGGCGACACGAACCGGTAGCGTGACCGGGGCGCCATCGTGGCTGACTGCCGTCGGCTGAGGTTCGTGTGCAACCGTGCGGGATGCGGGGGTAGCCACGGTCAGTGAAGGGGATCTACGGTCTAGTTTCGCCTCACCACGTCTCGAAACCCCAGGTCAGCGGCATGAAGCGGTTGTTCCCGTCCGGATCTGTGCCGACGGCCACAGCGAACGGGACGCACGTAGGCTCATACTGAGCCATGACAAAGCCTGCTGCGCCGAAGCGTCATCTGCCTACCAGCCCCTTCAAGGCCCCGGTCACACCGGCTCCCAAGCACTTCGCCGTGGGCGACCAGGTCTCACACGACATGTACGGCCTCGGCCGAGTCATTGGCATCGAGGACGGAATCGCGGCGCTCGTGGATTTCGGCTCGGCGCAAATGCGGATCTTGAGTCCGTACGGCAAGATGACCAGACTGTAGGACCGCTGTGCCCGGTCACGGCACACCAGGCCCCTTCAGGGACCTGTAACGAAAGAGAGTCCTCTCATCGATCTGACGTCGCTGTTTTCCGCCCTGGAAGGGCGGCCCCACTGCTCCGCTGCAGCATCGCCGCCTCCGACGACCAACCCCTTCCAGGCCCCTGACTTTGGGGAAGACGAGGCCTTGCCACTCGACGCACAGGAGCCCGCGTCGGGCCTACGTGCGGCGCGGCCCAAGGCCGCTTAGGGTCACGAATGACGGCGGCTCCGGCAACTGGCCGCGGGCCGCCTCCCGTGCTGCGGTGAAGAGTGCGGCCGTCTCGGTTTCCGTCTCGTTCAGCCCCGTTCACCGTCGTTCGGACGAGACCGTATGCCAGGTCCTTCCCGTAGCCAGGCCACCCATGAACGCAGGTGAACGGCCCTGTAAGCGCCCCGACCAGGCACCAACAGACTTGGAAAGCGTGTTGGTCACCGTGGAGGCTTGGGCCCGCGACGCCACCAGTCGAGGCGGCTAGGTTGAGGGCGTGGACGAGGAAGCGATCACCATCCGGCTCACGCGCGATCAAGCGTTCGTACTGTCGGACTGGCTCTACCAAGTCATGTTCCGATCCGACGACCTTGAGGGGATCGTGCACGACCGAGCCGTCTGGTCACCGATCTACTCGATCTCAGGAACGCTGGACAAGACGCTGAGTGAGATCTTCATGCCCGACTACGGCCCACGGCTAGAACAGGCCAAGGAGCGCCTACGCGCCAACCTGTACGGCGAAGCCGACGAGTCGACGACGCCAGGCGAGGACGCGACCGCCGCACCACAAACGCACCGGATAGAGCGGGGAGCAGCGGGGAATCACGGGGAAAGCAGCCAAAGGCGATGAGACCTGGTACCAGGCGATCGCCCAGCTCAGCAGCCGTACCCGCCCCGAATGCTCGCAGCTTCCCAAGCTGAGGGCTCAGGCACCGCCATCACGTGCCGGCCGTCGTGGCTTGCTCTGGTCGGCGGCACCGGCAGCGTGGTGGAGGCCGGTGGGGGTGCAGCGAGACACGCGCGCATGGCCGGTCGGCACGCCCGCCGTCGCGGCAGACCGTCGTCGGCTGAGGTTCAGGCGGCCCGTGTCGATGGTGGCCACCGTCGGCCACCGGCAGGTTGCTGATGATCAATTCTGGGCCGTCCCCGGGCCGTGCGAGGCCGCCCGAGGCCGACCAACGGCGACCGACAGTGACAGACGCGCCACAGCCGCCACCAGCGAAAGCCCAGGTCAGAGGCCCCCAAGCATACGGGTTTCCATCCAGGGGTGGCGGTCAGGCAAGATGGGGTGTATCTGCCCACTGCCAGATTTCAAGCTGCCGGACGGTTTCTCTTGGCTGAGTTCATTTACACCATGCGCAAGACGCGCAAGGCGCACGGCGACAAGGTGATCCTCGATGATGTCACCCTGAACTTCCTGCCGGGAGCGAAGATCGGCGTCGTCGGGCCGAACGGTGCCGGTAAGTCGACCGTGCTGAAGATCATGGCGGGGCTCGAGCAGCCGTCGAACGGCGACGCCTTCCTGTCCCCGGGCTACAGCGTCGGCATCCTGCTGCAGGAGCCGCCGCTGAACGAGGAGAAGACCGTCCTGGAGAACGTCCAGGACGGCGTCGCCGAGATCAAGGGCAAGCTCGACCGGTTCAACGAGATCGCCGAGCTGATGGCGACCGACTACTCCGACGCGCTGCTCGACGAGATGGGCAAGCTGCAGGAGGAGCTCGACCATGCGAACGCATGGGACCTGGACGCCCAGCTGGAGCAGGCCATGGACGCGCTCGGGTGCCCCCCGGGCGACTGGCCCGTCACCAACCTCTCCGGTGGTGAGAAGCGCCGCGTCGCGCTCTGCAAGCTGCTGCTGGAAGCCCCCGACCTGCTGCTGCTCGACGAGCCCACCAACCACCTCGACGCCGAGTCCGTGAACTGGCTGGAGCAGCACCTCGCCAAGTACGCGGGCACCGTCGTGGCCATCACCCACGACCGGTACTTCCTGGACAACGTGGCCGAGTGGATCCTCGAGCTCGACCGCGGCCGCGCGTACCCGTACCAGGGCAACTACTCCACCTACCTGGAGACCAAGGCCTCCCGTCTGAAGGTCGAGGGCCAGAAGGACGCCAAGCGGCAGAAGCGGCTCAAGGAAGAGCTGGAGTGGGTGCGGTCGAACGCCAAGGGGCGGCAGGCCAAGTCCAAGGCGCGTCTCGCCCGGTACGAGGAGATGGCCGCCGAGGCGGAGAAGATGCGGAAGCTGGACTTCGAGGAGATCCAGATTCCGCCGGGCCCGCGGCTCGGCAACATCGTCGTCGAGGTCGACAAGCTCAACAAGGCCTTCGGGGAGAAGGTCCTCGTCGACGGCCTCAGCTTCACGCTGCCGAGGAACGGCATCGTGGGCGTCATCGGCCCGAACGGCGCCGGCAAGACCACCCTGTTCAAGATGATCCAGGGGCTGGAGACGCCGGACTCCGGTGACATCAAGGTCGGCGAGACCGTCAAGATCAGTTACGTCGACCAGGGGCGCGCCAACCTCGACCCGAAGAAGACGCTGTGGGAGGTCGTGTCCGACGGGCTCGACTACATCAACGTCGGACAGGTCGAGATGCCGAGCCGGGCGTACGTGTCCGCCTTCGGCTTCAAGGGCCCGGACCAGCAGAAGCCGACCGGCGTCCTCTCCGGCGGTGAGCGTAACCGGCTCAACCTGGCGCTCACCCTCAAGCAGGGCGGCAACCTGCTGCTCCTCGACGAGCCCACCAACGACCTGGACGTGGAGACCCTCAGCAGCCTGGAGAACGCGCTGCTGGACTTCCCCGGGTGCGCCGTCGTCGTCTCCCACGACCGGTGGTTCCTCGACCGCGTCGCCACGCACATCCTCGCCTACGAGGGTGAGTCGAAGTGGTTCTGGTTCGAGGGCAACTTCGAGTCGTACGAGAAGAACAAGATCGAGCGGCTCGGCCCGGACGCCGCGCGTCCGCACCGCGCCACCTACAAGAAGCTGACCCGGGGCTGATCGATCTTGCGCCACATCTACCGCTGCCCGCTGCGCTGGTCGGACATGGACGCGTACGGACATGTCAACAACGCGATCTTCCTCCGCTATCTGGAGGAGGCTCGCATCGACTTCCTGTCGCTGCGCGGCACGGAGTCCAAGCAGGGGTCCGTGGTGGCGCGCCATGAGATCGACTACCGGCGCCAGCTCGTCCACCGGCCCACGCCCGTGGACATCGAGCTGTGGGTCACGGAGATCAGGGCCGCGTCCTTCACCGTCAACTACGAGGTGAAGGACGCGGACGCGATCTACGTACAGGCCGCCACCGTGGTCGTCCCGTTCGACTTCGAGGCCCAGCGGCCGCGCCGGATCACCGCCGGGGAGCGGGAGTTCCTCCAGAAGTACCGGGACGACTCCGAAGAGGAGGCCGTCGCCGCATGACCGTGCTGCACCTGGCCGACGAGACGGAGGCGGCCGACCTCGCCGCCTTCCTCTCCCGGCTGCTCCACTACGACCGTGGAGCCGCGGTGCGCCTGCAGGCGGCCGGCACGGCGCTCGCCGTCTTCGGCCGGCCGCCGTCCTTCGAGGTGCTGGCCGTCCGTGCGGTACGGCTGGCGAAGCCCTACGAGAAGGGGCTCGACGCCACCCTCGACGTGACCGTATCCGCCGGCGAGTTCCTGGAGTCCGTGGACGAGCGCGGGGCCACCGCCGGCGTGTCGGCCGCGGTCACCGGTCCGCCGTGGGCCGGTGTGCTGCCGCCGCGCGGCGGCTGGCAGCCCGAGCCGGGGCTGCCCGCGCCGGACGCGCTGCGGGCCACCGTCGCCGCGGCGGTCACCGAGTTCCGGTCCCGTACGGAGGAACTGGCACCGGACGGCCGTACCCGCGCGGAGCTGGACCGGATCGGGCGGGACATCTGGTCCCGGGAGATCGGGCGGACCGGGCTTCCGGTGCGGGCCGTGCACGCGGCCCAGTCCCTGGGCTTCCTGCGGCCGGGCGCCGATCCGGCCGACACCGTGCTGTTCTCCTCGGGGGCGTGGCTCAGGCTGCGCACCCCGTACGGGTCCGTCGCGGTACGGCGGGCCGGGCTCGGCTCGCTGGGTGTCAGCGTGCGCTGAGCGGCCGCCTGCAGCAACTCCGCTGGCTCCAGGGCGCGTTCGGTGCGGGCGCGGGTGCGCGTGTGCAGCACCGCGGCGCCCGTCTCCTGCGCCTTGTTCGTCAGTCCGGGGTGTTGATCATCGACGCCGCGGCGTACGTCAGGTAGTTCCAGAGCGTCGTCTCGTGCTCCTCCGACAGCCCGAGTTCGTCGACGGCCACCCGCATGTGCCGCAGCCAGGCGTCGTGCGCCGCCCGGTCCACGGTGAAGGGGGCGTGCCGCATCCGCAGCCGGGGGTGGCCGCGGTTCTCGCTGTAGGTGGTGGGGCCGCCCCAGTACTGCATCAGGAACAGGGCCAGCCGCTCCTCGGCCGGGCCCAGGTCCTCCTCGGGATACATCGGCCTGAGGAACGGGTCCCCGGCGACTCCCTCGTAGAAACGGTGGACCAGCCGGCGGAAGGTCTCCTCCCCGCCGACCTGCTCGTAGAAGGTCTGCTCCTGAAGCGTGCCGCGCCGAATCTCATTCACGTCCCCTATGGTCTCAGACCCGGTGACCGAGGACTCGAGCCGTAGGACCTGCGAGAGCTTGAGGACCCGCGGGCCGGCCCGCCCCTACTGTGGACCCCATGGGTGCCTACGACGCCGAGACCGAGCGCCTGGCCGCCGCCGCGCGGGACGCGCTGGTGCGGGAGATCGACGCCGAGGGGGCCTGGGCCTCGGACCCGGTGTGGCGGGAGGCGTTCGCGGAGGTGCCCCGGCATCTGTTCGTGCCGTACTACTACGTCGCCGGACAGCGCGGCTACGAGCGTCGCTGGGGCGAGAGCCCCGACGCGGAGGCCCGCGAGCGCTGGGTGCGCGGCGCCTACGCGGACATTCCGCTGGCCACCCGGCTGCGCGACGGCGAGCTGGTCTCCTCCAGCAGCCAGCCCTCCCTGATGGCGCGCATGCTGGCCGCGCTGGAGGTCGAGGACGGAAACCGGGTCCTGGAGGTGGGCGCGGGCACCGGCTACAACGCGGCCCTGCTCGCCCACCGGCTCGGCGACAACGACCTGGTCACCACCGTCGAGCTGGAACCGGAGATCACCGAGTCGGCCCGCCGGCACCTGGAAGCGGCCGGATTCCACCCGGCCGTCGTCACCGGCGACGGCGCGCGCGGTGTGCCGGAACGTGGCCCGTTCGACCGGATCATCGCCACCTGCGAGCTGTCCACGGTCCCGCGTGCCTGGCTCGCCCAGTGCCGCCCCGGCGCCCGCATCCTGACCCCCCTGGCCACCGGCCTGCTCGCGCTCACGGTGCGGGACGCGACCCACGGCGAGGGCCGCTTCCTGCCCACGCCCGCCTACTTCGTGCCGCTGCGCGGCGAGGGCCGGGGAGGCGCGGAGGGCGTGTCGCTCGCCGGGCTGCCGGGCCGGGCCCGCGAGCAGGAGACGTTCCGCTTCCTGCTCGCGCTGACCCGGGGCACCCTCGATCCGCTGGAGGCGTGTGCGCTGTGGGAGCGCGAGGGCTGTCCGGAGCGCGAGCGGTACGGCGTCACGGTCGACGGCGAGCACGCCTGGGCGTGGCTGGACCAGCCGGAGGGGCCGTACGCCTGGCCCCTGCCCTGACTCCTGCCGACCGTGACCTCCTGCTAGCCGCGCCGGATGGTGATCGTCGTCCAGGCGCCCACGTGCACCCGGTCGCCGTCCTGCAGCGGAACCGGCACGAACGGCTGGATCGGTTCTTCGGACATGTTGACCGTGGTGCCGTTGGTCGAGTTCTGGTCGACCACCGCCCAGTTGCCGTCCGGCTGCTGGACCAGTACCGCGTGCTGGTGCGAGACGCCCGGGTCCTCCGGCGGCACCGCCAGGTCGATGTCGGGGGTGTCGCCGGTGGAGTGCCGGCGGCGGCCGATGGTGACCTGGTTGCCGCTGAGCGTGCGCTGCTGCTCGGGCGAGTACGCGGGCAGGTTCAGGCCCGCGGCCTCGGGACCCGAGCGCTGCATCATCGCCATGAAGTAGTCGCGGTCCGGGCCGATGGTCGCCGTCCAGGTCGCCCGCTGCTGCGGGAAACCTCCGCCGGGCGGGGCCTGTGTGGCGCCGGGCTGCGGGTAGCCGTACCCGCCGCCCTGACCGCCACCGGGGGCGGCGGACGACGGCGGGGAGATCACCCAGTCCTCGTCACCGCCGAAGGCCGGGCCGGGAGACGGGGGACCGGCCGGGTCCGCGCCACCGCCGAACGGGGGCGGACCGCCGGCGGGCCGGCCGGTCTCGCGCGGGAACGCGGGTGGCGCGGGCGGGCCGGACTGCTGGAACGCCTGCGGGGCGCCGCCGGGACCGGCAACGGGGCCGGCGGGCGGGGTCGGACCGGGCGGCGGCGGTACCGGACGCGAGGGGTCGCCGCCGAAGCCGGAGGGACCGCCCTGGGTCGGACCGGGGGGCGTGGGGCCACCGGGACCCGAGGGCTCACGGCCGAAGGGGCCACCGGGACCGGACGGCTCACGGCCGAAGGGCGGCGGACCGGAAGGCCCGCCGGGACCCTGGCCCTGAGGCTGACCGGGTCCGCCACCGAAGCCGGAGGGACCACCGGAGCCCGGACCGCCCTGACCCGGACCGCCGCCGAAGCCGGAAGGCCCGCCGGGACCCTGGCCCTGAGGCTGACCGGGTCCGCCACCGAAGCCGGAGGGACCACCGGAGCCCGGACCGCCCTGACCCGGACCGCCGCCGAAGCCGGAAGGCCCGCCGGGACCCTGGCCCTGAGGCTGCCCCGGTCCGCCACCGAAGCCGGAAGGTCCACCGGACCCCGGGCCGCCACCGAAGCCGCCCGGAGCGCCCGGACCGGGCGAGGTCGGCGGTCCCGCCGGGCCGCGCTCGCCGGCGAACGGCGTCGGGCCCGACGGCTCGCTGCCGAAGGACGGGATCGGCTCGGCGGGCCGGTTCATCTGCGAGGGCCGAGAGCCCTGGTACTCGTACCCGTCATTGCCGCCGTACGTCGCGCTCGGCGGCTGGAACCGCGGCTGCGGCGGGCGCGGCGCGGCCGGGGTGTACGAGGTGGCCGTGTTGGTCAGGAAGTTCCACCGGCACTCCTCGCAGAAGGGCGCGCCGCCCTCGCGGGGCGTACGGCACTGCGGGCACAGCTCCGGCTCCGGGGCCGACGCGGCCGGCGGGCGTCCGCCGGCCTGGGCGCCCTGCGGGGGCGGGAAGCCGTAACCGCCCGGCGGCGGGGGCGGCGGGGGCGGAGGTACGGCACCGGCCATGCGGTGACCGCAGACCTCGCACCAGTCGTCGGAACCCGACTGGTGTCCGTTCGGGCAGGTCGGCATGTCGGCGCTTCCCCTTCTCCTACGCTTCCAGGGTCACTTCTTTACACGAACAGTCTTTGTGGATCGGGTCTCCAGAGTCATCTCATCCGCCTCTGCGACCTTCGTCTTCAACCGCACAGTACCTGTCGCGGCGTCGACCACGTCCACCACCTTCGCAAGCAGTTTCGCAGTATCGGCGTTCCCGGAGGCGTTGGCGAGCTGAACGGCACGCCCCAGTTTGGCCGTTGCACCATCGAAATCACCCGCTTTGCGGAGATCGAGACCTTGCTTGATGGCTTGTGCCAGTTCGGCCTGCCCGGTGTAGTGGGCGACTTGGGGGTTGATCGAGGTGGAGGCCGCCATGTCGTCGGTCCACACCGCCCGTACGAGCCCCTGTGCACCGAGGTTCTGTACCGATCCGTCCGATTGGGGCACCACCAGGGAGACCCGCGCGGCGAGCATCTCCTGGCCCAGGCCGGCCGCCGGCACCTCCGCGCACAGGTGGTAGTCGCGGGACTCGTCGCCCCAGGACCCGGTCGGATAGTCCCCGGCGCGCGGCCCTGCCTCGGTGCGGCGGGCGGTCAAGTCCTCGACGGTGGGCGCGACTTGCTTGACGAAGCGGATGGTCGTGCCGACCGGCGTCCACACCCGCAGGGAGACGTCCGCGACCTCCTTGCCCATCGCCGTCTCCATCATCTGCGTGAAGTCGGCGGCGAGGCCGGCCGGGTCGGCGACGATGTCGGCGGTGCCGAGCAGCGCGGAGGCGATCTCTGTGACTTCTTTCACTTCCCAGTCGGTGCCCACGCCCCGCGCGTCACAGGTGAACCGTCCGGCACACGCCTCCAGCGCCGCTCGCAGGTCCTCCGGCGACTCGTGCTCGTTGCGGCCGTCGGTGAGCAGGATGCCGTGCCGGATGGTGACGTCCGCCGAGTTGAGGAGCCGGTCGGCGAGCCGCAGCCAGGTGCCGATGGCCGTGCCGCCGCCCGCGCTCACCTTGCGCAGCGCCTGCTTGGCCTGCTCGCGGGTGGCGGGATCGGCGACCGCGAGGCCCCCGCCGCCCGGGTAGACCTCCTTGGCCACGTGCGTGCCGCCGATCACCGCGAAGTGCGTGCCGTCGCGCAGGGTGTCGATCGCGGCGGCCGTGGCGTCCCGGGCGTTGCGCATCTTGGTCGGCGGGTAGTCCATCGAACCGGAGCAGTCGACCATGAGGGCCACGGCGGCGGCCGGGCCCTGGCCCTTGGGATACACCGGGGTCACGGCGGACCCGACGGTGCCGCCGCCGGTCGCCGTCACGGTGACGATCGCGTTGACCTCGCGCCCGCCCTCCGGCAGGTACTCGTTCTGATAGACGTCCATCGAGAACTGCGGCACATGCGACTTCGCGAAATTGGCCATGCGTACTCAAATCCCCCTTGACCGCCCCGCTGACACAGGGCGACGGCTGTGAACGGACCGTTCCCCGGCGGTCCGTGCGAGGCTTCCCCGCTCCCGCTCCCGCGGCCTCAGGCCGATCCTGCCCCCTGCGGCGGCGCCGGGAACGGCACGACGGCCACTGTTACGTTGTCGTGGCCCCCGCCGTCCAGGGCGTGGCCGACCAGCACCCGGGCGCTGTGCAGCGGGCGCGCGGCCGCGTCCGCCGGCACGACCTCGGACATCTCCTCGGCCGTCTCGGCGTAGTTCCACAGGCCGTCGGTGCACACCACCACGACTCCGGGCCGGTCCGGCTTGAAGGAGGCGGTGTGCGGCTCCAGTTCGTAGGCGTCCGCGCCGAGCCAGCCGGTGATCGCGTGGGCGCGCTCGTCGGCGTACGCCTCGGCCTCGCTCATCAGGCCGGCGGCGACCATCTGCGCGGCCCAGGAGTCGTCCTCGGTCAGCCGGGCCGCCGGCGCGCTGCGGTCGTCCGGCACCCAGTAGACGCGGCTGTCCCCGACCCAGCCGACGACCAGCAGCCCGGAGGCGACCACCGCGCCCACGATCGTGCACGCCGGGGCGTTCTGGTGCGGGGCGTGCTCACGGGCCGTGGCGGGTTCCTCGGCGAGGGCGTTCACGGCCTGCGCGGCGGCGACGATCGCCTCGTGCATGGCCGTCTGCGGATGCGTGCCGCGCGGCAGGCAGGTCAGCAGCGTGTCACCGGCCGCCTGCGAGGCGGCGGTCGACGCGTCGTCGGGGCGGGTCGCGGAGGACACGCCGTCGCAGACGATCGCGACGGCGGCCGGGGTGCCGTCGGGCAGCGCGGTGTGGCCGACGGCGAAGGCGTCCTCGTTGCGGTGATGGCGCAGGCCCCGGTCGCTGACGGCGGCCACCGGGCCCGACTCCCGCTCCATGTGGTCGCGTTCGCGGGGCTGGGCGTGCCCGCAGTTCTCGCAGTAGCCGTCGCTGTCCACCCGGCCGGCCCGGCAGGCCACGCACACCTGCGTCGGCTCCTCCGGCGGGGCGAGGTTCTCGGCCACGCGCGGGTCGGGCGCCTGCAGCGGGTACTCCTCGGGCTCGGCGGGCCGGTCGAAGCGCACCCCGGAGCCGGCCGGCTGCCCCGGGCCTCCCTGCGGGCCGGGCCCGTGCTCGGGCAGGGGGGTGCCGCCGGAGTCGGTGCCGGGCAGGTCGGTCGGCAGGTGCGGCGCCGGCGGGATGCCGGAGCCGTCCGGGTCGGGGGCGGGCCAGCCCACGCCGTCCCCGCCGGAACCGGCCGCGGAGCCGGTCATGGTCAGCGTCGGATGGTCCTGCGGCGGCTCGGGTACGACGGAGAGGTCGTACCCGCACGCTCCGCAGAAGAGGTCGCCCGACTCCACGGGCTCCGCGCAGCTCGGGCACTTCGCCGGTGCGGCCTGCTGGGGCATCTGCGACATCAACTACACCCACGTCCGGGGGCGGTAACGGTTGGCCCGTTCCACCAGTTCGATCCTCTCCTCGCCGCCGGGCGCCAGCCGGGCCAGCGTGCGGTAGGCGCGCTCCAGGCCGAAGCGGAGGCCCCGCTCGTCCAGACCGCTGCCCAGCAGCACCCGTCCACCGGCGGCGGGCTGGGTGCCCTGGCCTCCGGAGAGTATCCAGTCCAGCGCCGAACCGAGCACTTCCGCGGCCAACTGCTCGCGTCGCGCCGGGTCCAGGCCGTACGCGTCCAGCGCCTCGACCTGCCCGGCGGCGGCCGTCAGGTCGTCCAGGAACGGTACGTCACCGGCGGTTGCCGTGCGCTGTCTCAGCCGCGCCCGTACGGCGGCGACCCGGGCGGCCGTGTAGTGGATGGAGGACTCCGGCACCGACTCCAGGGTCCGTACGGCACCGTGCCGGTTCCCGGCCGCGAGCTGCACCCGGGCGAGCCCGAACGCGGCGCTCACGAAGCTCGGGTCGGTCGCCCACACCAGGTGGTAGTACTCGGCCGCGTTGTCCAGTTGGCCCAGCACCTCCGCGCACAGGCCGAGCGCCAGCTTGGGCGCGGCCTCGCCGGGGAAGGCGTCGTAGATCGCGTCGAAGGACAGCGCGGCGCCCTCGAAGTCGCCGGTGACCAGGGCGGCCACGCCCCGGTACCACACCACCCGCCAGTCGTCGGGCCGTTCCTCCTCCAGCTTGGCCAGGCTCATCAGCGCGGCCTGGTGGTCGCCGCTCTCCAGCCGGGCGCGGACCTGCCGGAGCCGGGTCTCCACGGTCTGCGTCGGCGCCGCGTCCAGGGCACCGATCAGCTCGGCCGGCGCGGAGGTCATCAGGCCCGCGAGGAAGCCCGCGTTGGGGTCGCCCGGATCGACCAGCGGGGCCGGCAGGGCGAGCGCGGTGGCGGGGGTGTCGACGGGCCGGACGAGGGCGGCCGGGGGCAGGCCGGAGGCCGCGGGCCCGGATGTCCCGTGCGCGGGCGCACCGGTTGCGGGGCCTGCCGCGCCCTGCGCGAGCCCACCGGCACCAGGACCGGCGGCCGTCCCCGGCGCTCCGGCGCCCCGCCGCCTGCGTCCCCGTACCTCCCGTGCCCCCAGCCGGGACACATCCCCGTCCAGCCGGGGGAACAACTCCCGGTCGGTTACCTTCACTTCGGGGGCGAAGAGGGTGGACAGGGCGGGCCGGGCGTGGCCGGTCTGCAGGGAGACGACCTCGCGCAGGACACCCGTCAGCTGCTCGGCCATCTCCTGTGCGGAGGCGAACCGGCGGGCCGGGTCGGGGTCGGTGGCGCGGACGAGGAGCCGGTAGAAGGACTCGTAACGGCGGAAGACGTCGATGGTGTCGGGGTCGGGCAGCGAGTCCACGTAGACGTTCGTGTAGCCCTGGAAGTCGAACGTGAGCACCGCGAGCGTACGGCCGACCGTGTACAGGTCGCTCGCCACCGACGGGCCGACCTCGGCGACCTCGGGCGCCTGGTAGCCGACCGTGCCGTAGATCGCGGACTCGTCGTCGTCCATGCGGCGCACGGCGCCCATGTCGATCAGCTTGAGCTGGTCCTCGGTCTGGATGGCGTTGTCGACCTTGAAGTCGCAGTACAGGAGGTTACGGCTGTGCAGGTGACCGAGGGCCTCCAGGGTCTCGATGCCGTACGCGCAGGCCTGCTCCACCGGCAGCGGGTCTCGGCGGCCCTCCGGGGTGCGGCGGGCGTTGGCGATCTCCTTCAGGGACTTGCCGCCGACGTACTCCATGACGATGTAGCCGTCGAGGGAGCCGGTGCGCTGGTCCAGGTGCTCCACGAAGTTGTAGATCCGCACGATGTTGGCGTGCTCGATCTCCGCGAGGAAGCGCCGCTCGGAGATCGCGGCGGCCATCGCGTCCTGGTCGCCGGTGTCCAGCAGGCCCTTGAGCACCACCCACCGGTCGGAGACGGCCCGGTCCACGGCGAGGTAGATCCAGCCGAGCCCGCCGTGCGCGAGACAGCCCGCGACCTCGTACTGGCCGTGCACGACGTCCCCGGCCTTCAGCTTGGGCACGAAGGAGTACGGATGCCCGCACTTGGTGCAGAAGCCCTCCGTACGGCCAGGACGATCACCCCGTGCCCGGCCCACCGGCGCCCCGCAGTCCGAGCGCGAGCAGAACCGCTTCCGCTCCGGCACCTCCGGGTTCTCCAGCACCATCGAGCGCGGATCCGGCCGCGGCACCTGCGGCACGCTCACGAGCCCGGCCCCCAGCCGGCCGCGCGTCGACGTCCCCGACGACGAACCAGAACTGCGCACCGACACCGAACGGCCGGTGGACCGGCCCGACGCCGAGCGCGACAGCCGCCCGGACACCGAGCGGCGCGACTTCGACGACTGCGAGGACGTGCGTGAGCTGCTGCGCGAACTCCCGCTGTCCGCCGCCCCCCTGGTCACCCCGGTCGCCGGCGACCCGACCAGCCCGCTCGCCGAGACGACGGGTGCGAGGCCGCAGGTGTCGCAGTACAGCTCGCCGCCGCCCACGTCCTCGTACGACCCCTCGCAGCCCGGCCGCTGACAGGTCTGCCCCGGCTGACTCATGACTGGTCCCCCTTACGGTCCTCGGGCGCGCCCGAGCCGCCGCCGAGCAGCTCGGCCGCCAGCTGCTGGTACCGCAGCACGGCCTGCTCGGCCACCCGCAGGTCGCAGGGCGCGCTCCACAGCATGCGCCGGGCCGCGTCGTACCGCTCGACCAGGAACGGGTCCTCCGCGAGGCCGTGCCGGGCGACCTTCGCCTTGTACGCGTCGAGCCGGCCGCGCAGCTCGGCGCGGACCGCGAGCGGCGCGGTGACCGCGGTGAGCGACTCGCGGGCGCGCAGCAGTTCGTCCTCCGCCTTCTGCTCCAGGGACTCCAGGAGCGGGGAGAGCCGGTGCCACTGCGCCTGCCTGCGGTACTCGGCCGCCGTCGCCAGCTGCTCCTGGAGCACGGTCGGCGGGCCGCTGACCACCGGCACCTCGGTCGCCGCGATCTTCGCCAGCACCTCGCCGCGCGCGGTGCGGGCCTCGGCGAGGGTGCGGTCGGCGCGCGAGAGCACGTCCCGCAGCCGGATCAGCCGCGCCTCCGCGTCCTGCCGGACCGTCAGCACCGCGTCGATCTCCCGGCGCACGTCCTCCAGGGCGCGCGCCTCACGGTCGTACACCGTGGTGTCCGGACGGCCGCCGCCGGGCGCCGAACTGCCCTCGGCCGGCACCCAGAACGCGAGCGGGTCGGAGATGACGTCCTCCCTGAGCCTGGTGAGCGTGCGGGTGATCCGCTCCAGGTCGTCACCGGAGGGGTGCTCGCCGGGGCGCACCCCCACGGAGTGGGCCAGTTTGCGGGTGCGCTGCAGTTCCGCGGCGAGTAAATCGATCCGGGCGGGCAACGCCGACCACACCGCGTCGCAGGCCACGACCAGGTCCAGGCTCGTCGCGTACAGCTCGTTCATCCGGTCCACCAGCGCGGACAGCGAGAAGGACTCGCTGAGCACGCCGTTCCCGGCCACGGTGACGGACTCGCCGCGCAGCAGCTCGGTCAGTTCCACCAGGTCCTCGCGGCTGGCCCAGCGGCGCCGGGCGCGGATCTCACGGGCGGAGCGCAGCGCGGCCGCGTAGGCGTCGAAGTACCCCCACAGCCGGGTGATCCGCGTCTCCGTCTCCTGCCAGCGTTCCCTGGTGACACCGGTCAGGTCGGCGCCCTCGAGGAGTCTGCGGCCCGCGTGGTCCTGCAGCGCCAGCAGCGAGGTCTCGATCGCCTCGTGCTCCTGGCCGAGCCGCGCCAGCGCACGGTCCACCTCGTCCCGGTCCATCACCGGCCCGGCGGGGTCCGTGACGCCCATCGATCACCTCTCGCTGCTTGGGGGTTTTCCGGTCGGATGTGGCTCAACTCGTGCGCAGATACTGCGGCGCGGGCGGCTTGGACGCGCTGGAGTCCTTCCCCAGTGTCGCCGACAGCCATGTGTCGTAGGACGCCTGCCAGCCGCTGGCGCGGTAGCCCACCAGAATGCGATTGACCCGGCGTACCAGATCGGAGGCGTCCTTCTTCATCGCCACGCCGTAGTACTCGGTGGTGAACGCCCCGCCCTTCAGTTCGACGGTGGGGTCCTGCGCGGCCTGGCTGGCGGCGAGCGCGCCGTCGGTCACCACCGCGTCCACCTCGCCGAGTTGCAGCCTGACCAGGCAGTCGAGCTGGTTCGGGACGGTCGTGGAGATGTCCGTGGAGGAGGGCAGCGTGCCGTCCTTCCTGTCGGCGTCCAGCTTGGTGTACGCCGTCGAACCGGCCGCCGTGCAGATCCGCTGGTGCGCCAGGGTGCCGTTGTAGCCCGTGATGGACGACGACTTGGGCGCGAGGACCTGCTGTCCGGTCTTGAAGTAGGGCGCGGAGAACGCCACCTGGGACAGCCGCTCGCAGGTGATCGTCATGGTCCGCACGACCAGGTCCACCCGCCCGTCCTGTATCGCGGAGATCCGCTGGCTGGTCGGGATCGCCTTGAACTGCACCGCGCCCGGGTCGCCGAGGATGTCCTGTGCGATCCGGTGCACCAGGTCGATGTCGAAGCCCTCCAGCTCCGCGCCCTGCGTGTTCGGGTTGCGGTAGCCCCAGTGGTAGCTGTTCTGGTCGACGCCGACGATCAGTTTGCGCTTGGCGCCCGTACGGGCCTTGATCGCGTCGATGGTCGGGCCGTCCGCGTCGGACGGCGACAGGGTCTGGTTCTGCGCCTCGTCGGGCTTGCAGTCCTCGGCGCGGGCCTGCACACCGCTGGCGACGGCCTGACCGGTCCGTGCCGGACGGTGCTGCGGGGACTGCTGGGTGCACGGCAGCAGCAGGACGAACGCCAGCGCCAGCGCACACAGCACCGCCATCGCGCCGACCCCGCCCCAGCCCCGCAGGGAGGCCCGTACACGTGCCGCGTACATCGTCATGCCCCCTGTCACCGGTACTCCGAAAGCCTGCGGCCGATGCCGAACAGCGCCCCGGCCGCGCCGAGCACCGCGAGCACGGCCGCGCCCACCGGCAGCCCGGTCATGGCGTCCCGGCCGTCGCCGGCGGCCTGCTGGAACTCGGTCTGCTCGTGGTCGATGGCCCGGGCGAGGTTGGCGTCGACGCTGTCGAAGCACTCGCCGGTGGCGCCCTTGGCGCCGATCACCTTGTCCAGCGCCAGCTGGTAGTTGCCGTCCTCGTCCTCGGTGCGGGCCGCCGCGTGACGCTGCTTCCACACCGCCATGTTGCCCTCCGCCGCCTTCACCGGTGCGCCGCCGCCCTGGTCGTCGGCGAGCTTCGCCGCCCGGGTCAGACCGTTGCCGAGGGTGGTCATGTCCTTGTCGAAGTCGTAGTAGTACGCGTCGTACGTCTGCCCGTCGACCGTGATGGTCTCGGCGCCGCGCGCCACCAGACTCAGGTTCTCGTTGCCGCGTGCCTTGAGGGAGGCGATGCGGGCGTCGTGCAGAACGGTCAGCGAGCGGATGCCGTGGTCGTAGGAGCCGTTCAGCTCCGAGCGGGCCACCGCGTGCCCGACGACCAGCCACAGCAGGGCGATGGTGGTGGCGGAGGAGGCGGCGACCAGGCCGTGGTTGAGGACCCGGTTGGTGCGCCGGTAGCTGCGCTGCTGGGCCCAGCCGAGCGCGGCCAGCGCGAGCACGCCGAGCGCGATGGCGACCCACGGGTACGGGGTCGCGTCCCCGTAGTCGGCGTCGAGCCGCTGGTTCTCCTTGGTGTAGAGATCCTCCGCCGTCGGGAGCATCTCCCTCTGCATCTTCTCGTTGGCGTAGCGCAGATACGCGCCGCCGACCGGGTAGCCCTGCCGGTTGTAGGTCCGGGCGCGCTCGATGAGCCCCTTGTACGCGGGCAGCAGCTTGTTCAGCCTGGCGATGGTCGCCTCGGAGGCCGATCCCGGTTCGGCGTTCGCGGCGGCGGTCACCAGTCCCGATGCGGCCGTCTGGATGTCCTTCTCGTACCGGTCCCGGGAGGCGGCCGTCTCCTGCCCGCCGGCCAGGAAACCGCTGGAGGCGGCCGTGTTGGCGTCCGCGAGCGAGCGGTAGATGTCGGCCGCGCCGGAACTGAGCGGCTGGCTGCGGTGCAGCACGTCGTCGGCGGCGGCCGCCCGCTCACTGGCCTGCCAGGCGGTGACCGCGCCGAACGCCACGACCAGCAGCGCCAGTACGGCCCCGATCATCCGCAGCCGCCCGGGCTCGGTGGTCGCCGCGTCCCGCAGCCGGTCGACGCCCTCGGCGAACGCGGTCCGCCGGGCGGACGGGCCGGGGGGAGCCGGGCGGGCGGGCTGCGCGGGGATGCCGGGGGCGGCGGGCACGCCGGGGCCCGCCGGCGGTGGTGGTGCCGTGCTGCTCTGCGGCGCGTGTGTCACTCGACCTCCCCCAGGGTCATCCGTTCGCGCCAAGTATCGCCGCCGGGACCGACATCCGCACCGGCCTTCACTGGATCTTGATCGGATCGCAGCGTGCGCTGCTCATGAATACGCCCTGTGCAACTGTTCGGTTCCAGCGGGGCCGCCTCCCGCGCCCCGCGCCCCGCTCACCCCTTCCAGTGCACCCGCGCCCGCTCCCGCGCCTGTGCGTCCGCCCCCAGCCGGTCCAGGCCCAGCAGGGCCGCGCCCAGGACCGGGCTCGCGGTGACCACGCGGACGTCGGCCTTGGGGGCGCGGGCGGCCAGCAGGTCGCGGATGCCGTCGTCGAGCAGGGCGTGACCGGCGGTCAGGACGCTGCCGCCCAGCAGGACCGGCGTCTCCTCGTCTAGCAGGTCAAGTCGGGTCAGCGCCACCGTGGCCATCACCGCGACCTCCTCCGCGAGCCGGGCGACGATCGAGCGCGCCACCGCATCGCCCTCGGCGGCGGTCGCGAAGAGCACCGGTGTCAGCTCGTGTCGGCGGTCGTGGCCCACGTGCTCCAGGTGCAGGGCTTCGATCAGCGCGTACATGGTCGGCAGGCCGAAGTGGCCGGGCAGGGTGCGGGCGAGCGCCGTCGGCCCGCCCCGGCCGTCCTCCGCGCGCGCCGCGAACCACAGGGCCTCCTCCGCCAGCCCCCAGCCCCCGCCCCAGTCCCCGGAGATACGGCCGATGGCCGGGAAGCGCGCGGTACGGCCGTCGGGTCGCATGCCGACGCAGTTGATGCCCGCCCCGCACACCACGGCCACCCCGCGCGGCTCGGTGACACCCGCCCGCAGGATCGCGAAGGTGTCGTTGCGCACCTCCACCGACGCGCCCCAGCCGCGCGCCCCCAGCGCCGTCGCCAACTGCTCCTCCTCGACGGGGAGATCGGCGTTGGCCAGGCACGCCGAGACGTGCGAGACGGAGGTGACGCCCGCGTCCGCGAAGGCGCGCCCCACCGGTTCGGCCAGCGCCTCCAGCGCCGCCGGCACCCCGACCACGGGCGGGCGGAAGCCGCCGCCGCGAGCCGTGGCCAGCACCTCCCCGGCGGCGGTGACCACGGCCACGTCGGTCTTGCTGTTGCCCGCGTCGATGGCGAGTACCCCTGCGGGAACGGGTGAGGTCAGGCCCACGCGAGGTGCTCCCGGTTGTGTGCGATCAGCTGGTCGGTGAGGGCGTCGGCGTACGCGTACTGGCCGATGAGCGGATGGGCGAGCAGCGCGCGGAAGACGCGGTCGCGGCCGCCGCGCAGCGCCGCCTCCAGGGCCAGGTCCTCGTACGCCGTCACGTTCGCGATCAGACCGGAGAACAGGGGGTCGAGCTCGGGCACCGGCAGCGGGGCCGGGCCGGCCGGGCCGACCGCGGCCTGGACCTCGATCACTGCGTCGTCGGGGAGGAAGGGCAGCGTGCCCCGGTTGACGGCGTTCACCACCTGGTAGGGGCTGCCTCCCCCGCCCAGCAGGGCCGCCGCCAGGTCCACGGCCGCCTCCGAGTAGTAGGCGCCGCCCCGCCTGGCCAGCAGCGCCGGCTTCTCGGCCAGGGAGGGGTCGCCGTACATCGCGAGCAACTCCCGCTCCATGGCCGCCACTTCGGCAGCCCGGGACGGCTTGGTGCGCAGTTCGCGCACGACTTCGTCGTGCGCGTAGTAGTAGCGCAGGTAGTAGGAGGGGACCACGCCCAGGCGGTCCAGGAGGGGGCGCGGGAGGTGCAGGTCGTCGGCGATGGTGTCGCCGTGCCCGGCCAGCAGCTCGGGCAGGACGTTCTCGCCCTCCGGACCGCCCAGATGTACCCCCGTCTCCCACGTGAGGTGGTTGAGGCCCACGTGCCCGAGATGGACGTCGGCCGGTGCCACGCCCAGCAGGCCGGCGAACTTCCGCTGGAACCCGATCGCCACGTTGCACAGCCCCACCGCCCGGTGCCCGGCCTGGAGCAGGGCGCGGGTGACGATCCCGACCGGGTTGGTGAAGTCGATGATCCAGGCACGCGGGTTGGTACGGCGCACCTGTTCGGCGATGTCGAGGACCACCGGGACCGTGCGCAGGGCCTTGGCCAGGCCGCCCGCGCCGGTGGTCTCCTGGCCGACGCAGCCGCACTCCAGCGGCCAGGTCTCGTCCTGCTCGCGGGCGGCCTGGCCGCCGACGCGCAGCTGGAGCAGTACGGCGTCGGCGCCGTCGACGCCCGCGTCCAGGTCGGCGGTGGTGACGATCCGGCCGGGGTGTCCCTGCTTGGCGAAGATCCGCCGGGCCAGCCCGCCCACCAGCTCCAGGCGCTCGGCGGCCGGATCCACCAGGACGAGTTCCTCGATGGGCAGGGTGTCGCGCAGACGCGCGAAACCGTCGATGAGTTCGGGCGTGTAGGTCGAGCCTCCGCCCACCACAGTGAGTTTCACAGTCGGATCAACCCTTTACTCCGGTGAGGGTGACGCCCTCGACGAACGCCCTCTGGGCGAAGAAGAACACGAGGATCACGGGCGCCATGACCAGCACGGTCGCGGCCATGGTGAGGTTCCAGTCGGTGTGGTGGGCGCCCTTGAAGGACTCCAGGCCGTAGGACAGGGTCCAGGCGCCGGGGTTCTCGGACGCGTAGATCTGCGGGCCGAAGTAGTCGTTCCAGGCGTAGAAGAACTGGAAGAGGGCGACGGCCGCGATGCCCGGCCTGGCCATGGGCAGGACGACCTTCAGCAGGGTTCTGAGATCACCGCAGCCGTCAACCCTCGCCGCGTCCAGGTACTCGTTCGGGATCGTCATCAGGAACTGGCGCAGCAGGAAGACGGAGAACGCGTCGCCGAACGCCATCGGGATGACCAGCGGCCACAGCGTGCCGGACAGGTCCAGCTGCTTCGCCCAGAACAGGTACATCGGGATGATGACCACCTGCGGGGGCAGCATCATCATCGAGATCACCAGCATGAGGGACAGATTGCGGCCCCGGAAGCGGAACTTGGCGAGCGCGTACGCCACCGGGATGGACGACACCACGGTCAGGACGGTGCCGAGGCCGGCGTAGATCAGGGTGTTCTTCCACCAGGTCAGAAAGCCGGGCGTGTCGAAGACCTTCCGGTAGTTGCCCCACTCCCAGGTGTGCGGGACCAGATCGCGGCTGAGCGCCTGGGTGTCGCTCATCAGCGAGGTCAGGAACACGAACACGAACGGCAGGGTGAAGAACAGGGCTGCGGCGACGCCGAGGGAGTGGATCGCGATCCATTCGAACAGGGCCCTGCGCCGGGCGGTGCGTTCGGCCCCGGAGACGGGGGGAGCGAGCTTCACCGGCTGGTCCAGTACTTGGGTCATGGTCAGTCACCTGCCTGGATGAGACCGCCCCGGCGCCGCATCAGGAACCCGGTGAACACCATCGACAGGGCGAACAGCACCAGCGCCACCACGCAGGCCGAGCCGTAGTCGAAGCGCTGGAAGCCGAGGTTGTAGACGAGCTGGGGGAGGGTGAGCGTGGACTTGTCCGGGTAGCCGGGCTCGAACTGGGTGCCCGCGCCCTGGATCACCCCGGAGGCGACCTTTCCGGCGATCAGCGGCTGGGTGTAGTACTGCATGGTCTGGATCACGCCGGTGACGACCGCGAACATCACGATCGGGGAGATGTTCGGCAGGGTGACGTACCGGAACCGCTGCCAGGCCGAGGCCCCGTCCAGCTCGGCCGCCTCGTACTGCTCGGTCGGCACGTCCAGCAGCGCGGCCATGAAGATGACCATGAGGTCACCGATGCCCCACAGCGCCAGCAGGGTCAGGGCCGGCTTGGACCAGCTGGGGTCGTTGAACCAGCCCGGCGCCGGGACGCCCGCCTTCTCCAGGATCGAGTTGACCGGGCCCGTACCGGGGTTGAGCAGGAAGGCGAAGGCCATGGTCGCGGCGACCGGCGGGGCCAGGTACGGCAGGTAGAAGAGGGTGCGGAAGACCCCCGTGCCCGTCCTGATCCTGGTGATGAGCAGGCCGATGCCGAGTCCGAAGACGACCCGGAGCGTCACCATCACCAGCACCAGCCACAGCGTGTTGCGCAGGGCCGGCCAGAAGAGCGGGTAGTGCTCGAAGACGTAACGCCAGTTCTTCCCACCGCTCCATGTCGGCGGCCGGAAGCCGTCGTAGTGCATGAAGGAGAAATAGACCGTCGAGATCAGCGGGTACGCGAAGAAGACCGCGAAACCGATCAGCCAGGGCGACATGAAGGCGGCGGTTCTCAGGGCCGCCCGTCGGCGCTTGGACGCCAGGGTGAGCGCACTCATGGCTACTTCGCCTGCGCGATGTCCGTGTCGATCTGCGCGGCCGTCGTCTTCAGACCGGCTTTCAGATCGGTGACCTTGCCGCTTTCGTAGTCGTAGCCGAACTGCTGGATCGTCACCAGGTACTGGCCCCCGTTGATGGAGGCGGGAGTCGTGGCGGAGTTCGGGTTGGCGGCGATGTCGAGGAAGGTCTTGAACCGCGGGTCGTACGTCAGCTTCGGGGACTTCAGCGCGGCCAGCGTGGAGGGGACGTTGTGGATGCCGTTGGCGAATCCGACCACGGCGTCCGTGTCCGTGGTGATGTACTTGACGAATTCCCAGGCCGCGTTCTGCCTGTGACTGGTGGCGGCGATGCCCGCGATGGTGCCGGTGATGTAGCCCTTGCCGTACTGTGCCGCCTGGTCGTCGGGCACGGGCAGCGGGGCGACCCCGATCTCGAACTTCGGTTTGGCCTGCTCGGCCATTCCGAGCCGCCACTCGCCGTCGAGCTGCATGGCGACCTGACCGGTGTGGAAGGGGTGCTTGGGACCCCATTCGTCACCCAGGGTGGCCCGGAACTTCTCCAGCCTCTGGAATCCGCCGAGTTCGTCCACGAGCCGCTTCTGGAGCGCGAATCCCTTCTCGAACGCGGGGTCCTTGGCGAGGTTCGACTTACCGTCCCTGCCGAAGTACGTCGGCGAGAACTGGGCGAAGTAGTGCTCGGTGGTGGTCTCCCAGCCGTGGTAGTCCGGCATGAACCCGAGCTGCTTGTAGGAGCCGCCGTCGGTGACGGTCAGTTTCTTGGCGTCGGCCTCGAACTCGGACCAGGTCTTCGGCGGACCCGCGATCCCGGCCTTCCTGAACGCCGTCTTGTTGTAGTAGAGCCCGTACGCGTCACCGAGCAGCGGCACCGTGCAGCGGTTCCCGTCGAACTGGGTGTACTCGTTCATCGTCTTCGGGAAGGTCTTCTCGGGGTCGATCCCGGACTTCTTGAAGAAGGGGTTGAGGTCGACCAGCGCACCGGAGGAACAGAACTTGCCCACGTTGTTGGTGGTGAAGGACGAGATCACGTCCGGTGCCTCGGCACCGCCCGACCGCAGTGCCTGGTTGATCTTGTCGTCGGTCATGTCGCCGACGACGTGCACGTGGATGTTGGGATGCGCCTTCTCGAAGCCGGCGACCAGGGACTTGACGGCGGCCACCTCGTTCGGCGCGCTCCAGGCGTGCCAGAAGTTGATCGTGGTGTCCTTCGTGGCGTCGTCCGTGGCGCCGGAGCCGGACTGGCCGGTACAGGCGGTGGTGAGGAGGGCCAGCGAGGCGGTAAGGGCAAAAGCCGCTTTTCGGGCAGCTGAGGGTATGACTTCGGACATGGCGAGGTCTCCCAGCGGGACGGGGTGGGTGAAGAGGGGGCTCTAGCGCGAGGTGTCGAAGACCTCGTCGCGGGTGGTCACGAGCGCGGACTCCAACGCGCCGCGCAGCACGGGGTGTTCGTGGACGTCGCCGACGACCAGCCGGGGGCGGGCCGCGGCCAGCTCCTCCAGTTCGGCCTGGACGAGGGCACGCAGGACCTCGCCGCCGGCCGTCAGCGCGGAGCCGCTGAGGACGACGAGTTCGGGGTCGAGCACGGAGACGAGCGAGGCGAGACCGGTGGCGAGCCGGGTCGCGTAGGTCTGGAGCAGCTCGCGGTAGGGGCCGCCGGCGTGGTCGGCGCCCCGGGCCACGAGTTCGGCGGCGACCTCGGTGTACGACCCCGGCGGCAGGTCCTGGATGCCGAGTTCCCGGGCCAGCTTCGGTACGGCCTGGGAGCCGGCCAGCTCCTGGTAGCCGCCGCTGTTGGCCTTGGTCACCTGCCGCACCAGGGGCGTGCCCGGCACCGGCAGGAAGCCGACCTCGCCGGCGCCGCCGGTCCAGCCGCGGTGCAGCCGGCCACCGAGGACCAGGGCGGCGCCGAGGCCTTCCTGGTTCCACAGCAGCACGAAGTCCGCGTGGCCCTTGGCCGCCCCGAGTCGCTGTTCGGCGAGGGCGACGAGGTTGACGTCGTTCTCGTACTCCACCGGCGACGGCAGGGCGGCGGCGAGCTCGTCGAGCAGGGTGGGGGAGTGCCAGCCGGGCAGGTGGGAGGCGTAGCGCAGCCGGCCGGTGTTGGGGTCGAAGGCGCCCGGGGTGCCGATGACCAGCCGGTGCACGTCGGACCGGGCGAGCCCGGCGGCCTTGACGGCACCGTCGAGCGCGTCGGTGACCTGCCGGACGACGGGTTGGGCGGGCCGCCGCCCCGGGGTGGGCAGCTCGAACTCACCCACGGTCCGTCCGGTGACGTCGGCGACGGCGGCGCGGATCCGCTCCGGGGTGACGTCCAGCCCGGCGGCGTACGCGGCTGCGGGGTTGACGGCGTACAGCTGGGCGTTGGGACCCGGCCGGCCTTCGCTGGTGCCGGTGACCCGGACGAGCCCCGCCGCCTCCAGTCGGGCCAGCAGCTGGGAGGCGGTGGGCTTGGACAGGCCGGTGAGCTTCCCGATCCGGGTGCGCGACAGCGGCCCGTGCTCCAGCAGGAGGTCCAGGGCGGCGCGGTCGTTCATGGCGCGCAGGACGCGCGGGGTGCCCGGCGTACCGGCGGTTCCTGCCATGGGGTCGACACCTGCCTTTCCAGCCGCCCAGCTTCTCAGTGACCCGGGCGTGGCGTCCAGCCTTGATCACCGGCCCGGGAAGATCACTGTTAGGAAAGTTTCCTATCGCGGTGCGAGGAACGTAAGCCCAGGACGAAGGGGGCGTCAATAGACAGCGGCCCCGAGGAGACGGAGTCGTTACCTCGGGGGCGGGGCCGGGGGTCAGTTGTCCAGGAAGGGGGTGGTGTCGAGGGTGGGGTACGGCGCCGGGAGGGGGAGGGGATCGCCGAGGGTGACCTTGGTGTCGGTGGCGTAGTACGCCTCGGTGGGGTCGTCGCCGGGGAGGACCGGGTCGGTGTAGCAGTGGGCCGTTTTGGAGTGGCGGTTGATCAGGACGTAGATGGGGATGCCGGCAGCGGCGTAGGCGCGGAACTTGGGGCCGGTGTCGGTTTTGTGGTTCGTGGACGTGACCTCGCCGACCAGAGCGATCATGTCGATGGGGTACGAGCGGTGTGTCTTGAGATAGGAGTTGTCCAGATCGGTCGGCTCCCGGCGCAGGACGTAGAAGTCGGGGACTACTGCGGCGATGGTGGTGCCGTCCTTCTGGGCCGCGCGGAATCCCAAACCCATACCTGCCAAGTCAAACCCAGCGAGCGTGAACTGAACAGCGAGCTTGTAGGCGCCCTTGCTGTGGTTGTAGTTCGGCTGCGGCGGCACGATGATCGTCCCCTCGACATACTCCGGTCGAATCGGCACCGGCGATGCCTCTTCGATCGCGTTCAACAGGTCGATGGGGTCCTGCGTCATGACCGGCTCCATGATCGGTTCGGCGCTCATCGCTTCTCCTCGTCACGCTGATGCCAGGCTAAGCCCACGCTGGGCGCCCCGGCAGAACGATGGGGCACCCCTGCGCACCGCGCGCCGGAATGCCCCGTCTGTTCACTCGAACGAGTGTGCTGAACCGTTCCGCTCGCTACTTGACCGGAGGCTCCGGCTGCTGCGGAGCTATCGGCGTCGTCGCCTTGGCCTGCGCGGAGTCCGCGTTGGCGAAGACCGACGGGGCCGCCACCGAGGCCGCCGGGTCGGGCGTGTCCTCCGCGTCCTCGACCGACGTCGCGCCGCCCACGATGCGGATGTGGGCCGCGTCGAACGCCCGCTTGATGCGCCAGCGGAGTTCGCGCTCGACCGTGACCGACTTGCCCGGCATCGTCTTCGCCGAGACGCGCACCACCATCGAGTCGATCAGCACCGAGTCCAGGCCGAGGACCTCGACCGGGCTCCACAGCAGCTCGTTCCAGGGCTCTTCCTTGCTCATGTGCTCGGCGACGTCGTCCAGCGTGGCCTTGACCCGGTCCAGGTCCTCGCTCGCCTTCACCGTCACGTCGACGCCGGCCGTCGCCCAGCCCTGGGAGAGGTTGCCGATCCGCTTGACCTCGCCGTTGCGGACGTACCAGATCTCGCCGTCGGACCCGCGCAGCTTGGTCACCCGCAGCCCGACCTCGATCACCTCACCGGTGGCCACGCCCGCGTCGATCACGTCACCGACGCCGTACTGGTCCTCCAGGATCATGAACACGCCGGAGAGGAAGTCGGTGACCAGGTTCCGGGCGCCGAAACCGATCGCCACACCGGCCACACCGGCGGACGCCAGCAGCGGCGCCAGGTTGATCTTGAAGGTGGACAGCACCATCAGCGCGGCCGTACCGAGGATCAGGAAGCTCGCCACCGAGCGCAGCACCGAGCCGATCGCCTGCGACCGCTGCCGCCGTCGCTCGGCGTTGACCAGCAGCCCGCCCAGCGCCGTGCCGTTCACGGCCTCGGCGGTGCGGCCCATCCGGTCTATCAGCTTGGTTATCGCCCGCCGTACCGCCGCGCGCAGCGCGACGGCTATCACGAGGATCAGCAGGATCTGCAGACCCATCGCGAGCCATGTCGACCAGTTCTGCTCGACCCAGCTCGCCGCGTGCGTCGCGCTCTGCTGGGCGTCCTGGAGCGAGCGCACGGCCGGCTCCGTGGAGCCGGAGGGAGGGGGGGACGGGGTCGGCGACGCACCGGCGGCCAGAAGGACGGCGGGCAAGGACGACACGGCAGGTACCTCCAGGTGCTGCGTGGTCCGTGCCGGTGGGCGGTCAAGGTCTTCAAGGTCACGGAAAGGTCACCGGACGGACAGGGCCACCACACTAACGGGGCATTGTGTGAGCATCGCGCGGATCCGCCAAGGAGGGCCGCAGGAGAGACGGGACTCACCCTGGCTTGAACCGGCCATGATCCGGGGGATGAATCAGGTGTGGTCGAAAACACTCCCAGCCCGTTACCGGGACATGGTGGCGCTTCCACCAGGCATGAGGGGAGACTGACTGCAGATCGTCCCGGCGCGAGCCACGCGCCGCCGACGCCCAAGGAGGCACCCGTGCCGCATGTCCTGGTCCTCAACGCGTCGTACGAGCCGCTCGGCGTCGTACCGCTCCGCCGCGCGCTCGTCCTCGTCCTGGAGAACAAGGCAGTAGCCCTCGAGGAATCCGGCGCCTATATGCACAGCGCAACCGTCACAGTCCCCGCACCCAGCGTGGTCCGGCTCAAGCGATTCGTCCGGGTTCCCTATCGGGGGCCCGTTCCTCTCACCCGACGTGCGCTCTTCGCGCGCGACGGGGGCCGGTGCATGTACTGCGGTGGCGTCGCAACCAGCGTCGACCACGTCATCCCGCGCAGTCGCGGGGGCAAGCACGTCTGGGACAACGTGGTGGCCTCCTGCCGCCGCTGCAACCACGTGAAGGCCGACCGTCACCTCGTCGAGCTGGGGTGGCGACTGCGGCACAAACCGGCGCCGCCGACCGGGCTGGCCTGGCGCATCATCGGCACCGGGCACAGGGACCCGCGCTGGCTGCCCTACTTGCAGCCGTTCGGCGCGGACGATGCCCTGGCCCGGATCGACGGCATTTCTGCCTGACGGCGATCCGGGCCTTCGCGTACCCGCCGCACCGAGGAGCGTGCGCCGTGCCGAGGGGCGCGAACCGGCTCCGGGAGTCCCCTGTGCTCCCGTAGCCGGCGCTCACGTGTACCGCAGCTCCGCCGGGTGCGCCGTACGGCGCAACAGGGGCAGCGCGGTGGCCCGCCGCCGGCAGACAGCAGGCGTACACGCCCACGGGCACCAGCAGCGCGCCGTACGCCACCGACTCGGCGGTGCCCACGGCGAGACCGGAGAGGGTGATCACGAGGGCGACGAGGTGTGCAGCAGGGTCGACTTGCCGCTGCCGCCGGGCCCCGTCACGGCGACGATCTCGCCGCGTGCAGCTCCGCCGGGGCGCCGCGCAGCGCCCGTGTCCTGCCATGGGTCTTGACCAGGTCCCGGCCCGAGAGAACCGGGGCCGAGGTGTCCCCCTTGCGGGTCATGCTCCGTCGACCTCCGCGGTCAAAGTGGTGAGCCGGGCCGCCGTGGTGTTCATCCAGCGGAGGTCGGCGTCGAGGTGGTTGAGGGCGTAGTCGGCCGAGAGCACGGTTGCACTCGATACATGTACTGAGTGAACAGTGATCGGCGGCCGTCGGGGAGGCGTGTTCGAGTGGCTGTCGGGAGTGCCGACGCCGTCACGGGGTAGGCCTGCCGTAATCCGTTCAAAACCGCAGCATCCGAGCGCCACCCAAAAGGAGGCCCCCGTGGCCGCACCGGCTCGACTCCCGATCCCGGCCCAGTGGAAACCCGGGGCGGACCCGTCCGCCCCGACCGACGACGCAGCGCTGTGCGTGTTCAGCGCGGAGAGCGCCTGCGCCCAGGCCCCGCTGACCAGCGAGCCGCCCCTGCCCGACGCCGAGCCCCTGACCAGCGAGCCACCGCTCGCCGAGGCCACCGCGCTGACCAGCGAGTCGGACGCCTTCGCCGCGGCGCCGTACGCATCCGACCCCTACGGCGCGGGGTCGTACGAGTCCGGCACCTACGCTGCCGGGCACCACGGGTCCGGTGCCTTCGGCGCGAGGCCGTAGATGACCGCGGCGTCCGAGGACCTCGCGGACTTCCCGGACGGGGACCTGGCCCGGCTCGCCGAACTGCACGGGGTCGCCACCTCCTACAGCCCCGCCCCGGGCCGCGACGTCCCGGTCCCCGCCTCCGCCGTGGCCGCCGCCCTGGCCGCCCTCGGCGTCGACGCGGCCGGCCCCGCCGCCGTACGCACCGCCCTCGCCGCACGGGAACGCGAGCTGCGCGAGCGCCTGCTGCCGCCGACGCTCGTGCACTGGGCCGGCGACCCGCAGGGCCCCGCCGCCCTCGCCGCGCTCCCGCCCGGCAGCCGCCTGCGCATCGAGACCGAGCAGGGGGACGAGCGGGACGCGGCCGGGGAGCTCCCGCTGGGCGTCCACCGGGTGACAGCCCTCGCCCCCGACGGCCGCACGGGCCACGCCCACCTCGTCGTCGCCCCCGACCGGCTGCCCGCCCCGCCCGGCCGCTCCTACGGCCTCCTCGTCCAGCTGTACTCCCTGCTCTCCCGCCGCTCCTGGGGCATGGGCGACCTCGGCGACCTCGCCGAACTGGCCGGCTGGGCCGCACGCACCGCCGGCGCCGGATTCGTCCAGGTCAACCCGCTGCACGCGGCCGTACCCGGCGCCCCCACCGACCCCTCCCCGTACCGCCCCTCCTCCCGCCGCTTCCCCGACCCGGTACACCTGCGGATCGAGGACATCCCCGAGTACGCGTACGTCACGGACCGCGAGCGGCCGGCCGCCCTGCTGGAGCGGGCCGAACGGCTGCGCGCCGACGTCCTGGACAAGGGCGCCCTCATCGACCGCGACGCGGTGTGGGAGCTGAAGCGGGAAGCGCTGGAGACGGTCCTGCGGGTCCCCCTGCCCCCCGGCCGGCAGGCCGCCTACGACGCCTTCCGGGCCGCCCACGGCCAGGCCCTCGACGACCACGCCACCTGGTACGCCCTCGCCGAGATCCACGGCGCCGACTGGCAGCGGTGGCCGTCGGCCCTGCGGGATCCCCGTTCGGCCGAGACCGCCCGCGCCCGCGCCGAGCTCTCCGAACGGGTCGAGTTCCACGCCCGCCTCGCCTGGCTCACCGACGTCCAGCTCCGCGCCGCC
Source organism: Streptomyces sp. NPDC001852 (assembly GCF_042891825.1). NCBI lineage: Bacteria > Bacillati > Actinomycetota > Actinomycetes > Kitasatosporales > Streptomycetaceae > Streptomyces > Streptomyces sp. NPDC001852. The sequence continues at coordinate 47,464 of NZ_JBIATN010000031.1, read as the reverse complement.
CAGCGCGCCGCCCGCGAGGCCGGCATGCCCGTCGGGATCGTGCACGACCTCGCCGTCGGCGTGCACCCCGTCGGCGCCGACGCCTGGGCGCAGCAGGACGTGTTCGCCGCCGGCACGTCCGTCGGCGCCCCACCCGACGCCTTCAACGCCCGCGGCCAGGACTGGGGCCTGCCCCCCTGGCGCCCCGACCGCCTCGCCACCTCCGGATACGCCCCCTACCGCGAGCTGCTGCGCGCCCTGTTCCGCTACGCCGGCGCCCTGCGCATCGACCACGTCATGGGCCTGTTCCGGCTCTGGTGGGTCCCCCAGGGCAGCCCGCCCACCGGCGGCACCTACGTCCGCTACGACGCCGACGCCATGCTCGCGATCCTCGCCCTGGAGGCCACCCGCGCCGGGGCCGTCGTCATCGGCGAGGACCTCGGCACCGTCGAACCCGGCGTACGCGAGACGCTCGCACGGCGCGGGGTGCTCGGCACCTCGGTCCTCTGGTTCGAACGCGACTGGGACGGCGACGGCCACCCCCTGCCCCCCGACCGCTGGCGCGCCGACTGCCTGGCCACCGCAACGACCCACGACCTGCCGCCCACCGCCGCCCGGCTCACCGGCGACCACGTCGACCTGCGCGACCGCCTGGGCCTGCTCACCCGCCCGGCACCCGAGGAACGCGCCGAGGCCACCGCCGACACCGCCGAGTGGCTCGCCCTGCTGGGCAGCCTCGGCCTGCTGGACCTGACCGCCGCCGGACCGCCCGGCTCCGACGAGGAGGAGGAGATCCGCGCCGTCCACCGCTTCCTGCTGCGCACCCCGGCCCGGCTGATCGGCGTCTGGCTCCCGGACGGCGTCGGCGACCGACGCCCGCAGAACCTCCCGGGGACCTGGGACCAGTACCCGAACTGGCGGCTGCCGATCGCGGACCGCGAGGGCCGCCCGGTGCCGCTGGAGGAACTGACGGCCTCCCCCCGGCTGAGGGCGCTGCTCCGTGTCTTCGAGCAGGTCGGAGACGGGTGACTCACCCGTACGGTACCCCGGGCGCGTGCCCGTCCGGGTGGTTCGCTAACTTGAGATCGTGGACAAGAAGAACGCCCTGCGCGCCGGCGCCCTGGCCGCCGGTACGACGCTGATGATGCTGCTCATGTCGTCCCCCGCGCTCGCGCTGACCCGCGACGACGGCGACGACCCCGGCCCCGGCCTGAGCGTCATCCAGACGCTGGGCCTCTACGTGCTGCTCCCGCTCGCGCTGTTCGCGGTCATCGCCGGTCTGGTGATGGCGCTGGACAAGTCCAAGATCAGGACGATCAAGCCCTCGTCCAGCGTGAAGCCCGAGGCCGACGCCAAGGCCTGACCGGCCACTGCTTCTCCACCGGGGGCGCCCGCCCTCCCACGGTTACGCGCGCGCCGACGCCGTACCCGGGCGAGATGGGCGCCCTCGGCGTTTGCGCCGAGTGTGAGGCCCGGGTCCCGCTGCCCCCAGACTGTCTTGCCCATGCCCAGGTGCGGATGCGCCCACAGTTCTTGTTCAGGGATTCGGCGCCGTCAGATATCGCTGTACCGTCGGCCCCAGCCACGCCAGCAGTTCCTCGTGTGGTAGTTCCCGGGCTGCCGGGAGGCGCAGTACGTAGCGGGTGAGGGCCAGTCCGAGGAGTTGGGTGGCGCACAGGGCGGCTCGTGCCGGGGCCTGGTCGGGGTCGGGGCACACCTGCTCGGCCAGTGGCAGCAGCTGGTCCCGGAAGATGCCCTGCATCCGCTCGGCGCCGGCCGGGTTGGTGGCGCCGACCCGGAGGACGGCCGTCAGCTTCTCGTTCCCCTCCCAGAGGTCGAGGAAGTGGGCCACCAGGGTCCGGCCCACCTCTTCCCGGGGCGCTTGCGTCAGGTCGGGGAGGCGCAGATCCAGCGCGACGGCCGCGGCGAAGAGGCCCTCCTTGCTGCCGTAGTAGCGCATCACCATGGACGGGTCGATGCGTGCGTCCCGGGCGATCGCCCGGATGGTGGCCCGCTCGTAGCCGTCGGCGGCGAATCGCTCCCGGGCCGCGTCGAGGATGGCGGTACGGGTGGCGTCGGAGCGGCGCGCCTGGCTCGTTTTCGTGCTGCCGGCCCTGCCAGTCATGTCAACGAGCGTAGGCCGACGCGCGTGGGGCCAACAACTGTTGACTCGGCCGTCAGTCCGTTCTACCGTTGCCAACAAGCGTTGACCAACAAGCGTTGGCACCCTCAGGAGGCCCACCATGAACGGCGCCAAGGGAAACATCGTCATCGTCGGCTCCGGCCCCACCGGCCTGCTCCTCGCCGGTGACCTCGCCTCCGCCGGCGTCCCGGTCACCGTCCTCGAGAAGCGCCCGCACAAGATCAGCAACCTCTCCCGCGCCTTCGTCCTCCACGCCCGCACCCTGGAACAGCTCGACGCCCGCGGCCTCGCCGACGACCTCGAAAAGGCCGGCCGACCCCTCGACCGCCTCAACCTCTTCGGCCGGCTCACCGTCGACCTCGCCGCCCTCCCCTCCCGGTTCAACCACCTCCTCGTCCTGCCGCAGTACGAGGTCGAGGAGGTCCTGGAGCGCCGAGCGGTCGAGGCGGGCGTCGACTTCCGCCACGAGACCGAGCTGAGCGGGCTCACCCAGGACGCCGACGGGGTGACCGTCGAGGCGCGCGGACCCGAGGGTCGTACGGAGACGTTCCGGGCCGCGTACGTCGTCGGCGCCGACGGCATGCGCAGCGCCGTACGGGACGCGATCGGGCTGCCCTTCCCGGGCAGGTCGGTGATCCGGTCCGTGGTCCTCGCCGACGTACGGCTGGCCGAGGAGCCGCCGACCCTGCTCACCGTCAACGCCGTCGGCGACGCCTTCGCCTTCCTCGCGCCGTTCGGCGACGGCTACCACCGGGTGATCGGCTGGCACCGCGGCCGCAACGTCCCCGACACCGAGCCGCTGGACCTGGCGGAGATCCAGGAGATCACCCGGCTCGCCCTCGGCCGGGACTTCGGGATGCACGACGCCCGCTGGATGTCCCGCTTCCACAGCGGCGAACGGCAGGCGCCCGCCTACCGGGTCGGCCGGGTCTTTCTGGCGGGCGACGCCGCCCACGTGCACACCCCGGCCGGCGGCCAGGGCATGAACACCGGGCTCCAGGACGCGGCCAACCTGAGCTGGAAGCTCGCGGCGGTCGTCACCGGCCACGCCCGCCCCGCGCTGCTCGACACCTACCAGGCCGAGCGGCACCCCGTGGGCAGGTCGGTGCTGCGCAGCAGCGGCGGGATCGTCCGCCTCGCCATGGCCAAGCGCCCCTGGACCCTCGCGGCCCGTTCCGCGCTCACCGCGTTCCTCGACGCCGTCGGTCCCGCCCGGCGCAAGGTCGCCGGCCAGGTCACCGGCATCGGCTACCGCTACCCCGCACCGCGCGGTGCTCACCGCCTCACCGGCACCCGGGTCCCGGACGTCGCCCTGGCCGGCGGCGGCCGCCTCTACGAGGCCCTGCGCGGTGGCCGGTTCGTGCTGATCACCCCGGAGCCGTACGGGGCGGGGCCCGGCCGCGCGGACCGGCTGGCCGTGGCGCACTGGGCGAGCGGCCGCCGTACGACCGTGCTGGTCCGCCCCGACGGCTACGCGGCCTGGGCCGCCGACTCGGCCGGCGCGGCGGAGATCGAGGCGGCGCTCACCGCGCACCTCGGGGGCTGAGCCCGCCCCGGTACGACGCCTGCCGCCCCAGTGCGGCCCTCCCGCCCTAGTGCGGCGCCTCCAGCGTCCCCGCGAGCAACTCCCGCAGCAGGTCGGCCAGTTGGCCGACCTGTTCGTCGTCCAGGCGGGACAGGGCCTCCGTCTGGACCGTGAGGCCCGCGCCGACGGCCCGGTCGATGACGTCCAGCCCCTTCTCGGTCAGCGTGACCTGGAGGCCCCGGCGGTCGTGCGGATCGGGGGAGCGGCGCAGCAGGCCGGCCTTCTCCAGCTTGTCGAGGCGCCCGGTCATCCCACCGGTGGTGAGCATGAGGGTGGCCGAGAGCTGGCGCGGCGAGAGGGTGTGCGGCTCGCCGGCCCGGCGCAGGGTCGCGAGCACGTCGAACTCGCCGCGTGAGATGCCGTAGGGCTGGTAGGCCTTCTCCATGCGGTCGCCCATGGTGCGGGAGAGGCGGTAGATCCGCCCGAAGACCTCCATCGCCCTGGAGTCGAGATCGGGTCGCACGGCCGCCCACTGGTCGATGATCGCGTCGACGGAATCCTTGCCTGCACTCATGCGCCGAGTATCGCCTTCCGGGCGGTCGCCAGCAAGAAAGTAGCTTGATGGAAAGTTGCTTAGTGCTAAGCTACTTGCCATCGAGTCACTTCTAGGGGGCATGGTGGAAAGAAAGAGCGAGCGCATACCCGGCGAATGGGCCCTGCCCGTCACCGCCGCCGTCAACGGCATCGGCACCGGCATGTACGTCCCGTTCACGCTGGTCTTCTTCCACGCCGTCACCGGGCTGTCCTTCACGGTCGTGGGCGCCGTGCTCACCGCGACCGGCCTCGCCGGCATCGCCGTACTCCCGCTCGCCGGTACGGCGGTGGACCGGTACGGCGCGAAGCAGGTGCAGTACGTTCTGTACGGCATCCGGGTCGCCGGCTTCGCCCTCTACCCGTTCGCCCACTCCCTCCCCGCCTTCGCCGCCGTCGCCCTGGTCACGGCCGCCGCCGACCGGGCCTTCCCGGCGGCCCAGCAGTCCCTGATCGGCGAGGTGGCGAGCGGGGCGGGGCAGGACCGGCTGCAGGCGTCGACACGCGCCCTGCAGAACGCCGGCAACGGGGCGGGTGCGCTGCTGGCCACGCTGGTCATCTCCCTCGCGGGCAGCGCCGGTTACACGTACGCGGCCTGGGGCAACGCCCTGTCCTTCATGCTCGCGGCGCTGCTGCTGCGGCCCCTGCGCCCCCTGCGGCGGGTGCGGACGGCCGGTGCGCCCACGGCCCCGGCCCCGGCCGCGGCCCCGCGCCCCTCGGGCGCCGGCTACCGGCTCGTCCTCGCCGACCGGCCCTTCCTGGTCGTCACCGGCGCCAACTTCCTGAACGCGCTGAGCTATTCGGCGCTGTCGGTCCTGTTCCCCCTGTTCATGGTGGAGTGGCTGCACGGGCCCTCGGTGCTCACCGGTACCGCCTTCACCCTCAACACCGTGCTGTGCGCGGTCGCCGGTGTCGGTGTCGGCGCGCGGGTCCGCGGGGCCGGGGCACGGCGCACCCGGGCGGCGGCGCTGGGCGGGGGGCTGTTCGCGACCGCCTTCGCCGCGCAGATCGTGCTCGGCACCGTGCGGCCGGCCTCGGACGTGGTCCTCGGCGGGGCCATGGTCGCCGTGGTCGTCGTCTACACCCTCGGCGAGCTGATCCACAGCCCCGCGGCCCAGGTGCTCGCGGTGGCGGCGGCGCCGGAGGCGGTGCGCGGCCGGTATCTGGCGGCGTACCAGATGTCCTGGTCGCTGGCGAAGGCCGTGGCGCCCTCCCTGTTCACGGCCCTGCTCGCCCTGGACGGCCGGGCGCCGTGGGCCGTCCTCGTCGTGACCTCGGCGGTGGCCGCCGCCCTCCTGATCCGGACGGAATCCCGACTGCCGGCGGAGGCGGTACGACCGCTGCCGACGACAGTGGTACGACCGCTGCCGGCGACGGTGGTCCAGGGCGGCGCCGCCGCCCCCGCCCTCGCCGCTGCCGAAGGTGACGGGGGAACCAGGGGGACCCGGCCGTGAAGCGATCCCTGACCGTCCCGCTCACCGCGCTCGCCCCCGTCTCCTGGGGCACCACCTACGCCGTCACCACCACCTTCCTGCCGCCGGACCGCCCCCTGTTCACGGCTCTCCTGCGGGCCCTGCCCGCCGGACTGCTCCTGCTGGCGCTGACCCGGGTGCTGCCGCGGGGCCGCTGGTGGTGGCGGTCGGTGGTGCTCGGCGTGCTGAACATCGGCGCCTTCTTCCCACTGCTGTTCGTGTCGGCGTACCGGCTGCCCGGCGGTATGGCCGCCGTCGTCGGCTCGGTGCAGCCGCTGTTCGTCGTCGGCCTCTCGGCGCTGCTGCTCGGACAGCGGCCGGCCCCGCGCACGCTCGCCACCGGCGTCGCGGCCGCCCTCGGCGTCAGCCTCGTCGTCCTCCAGGGCACCGGCACGCTCGACGTCTTGGGCGTGCTCGCGGCCGTGGCCTCCACCGCCTCGATGGCCGCCGGTACGGTGCTGACCAAGCGGTGGAGCCGCCCGGACGGCGTGGGCCCGCTGGCGCTCACCGGCTGGCAGCTCACCGCGGGCGGCCTGCTCATCGCGCCGCTCGCCGTCCTGGCCGAGGGTGCCCCGCCCGCCCTGGACGCCCGTGCCGTCGGCGGCTACCTCTATCTCGCCCTGGCCAACACGGCGGTGGCGTACTGGCTCTGGTTCCGTGGCATCGGCCGGCTCACCGCCACCCAGGTCGCCTTCCTCGGTCCGCTCTCCCCGCTCACCGCCGCCGTCGTCGGCTGGGCGGCCCTCGGCCAGGTGCTCGCACCGCTGCAGGTGGCGGGCATGGCGCTGGCGTTCGGCGCGACGCTCGCGGGACAGCTCGGTGGAGGCGGGAGCCGACCGTCCAGTTCAACCGGATCGTTCAGTCTGACTGAAAAGACTGCTCGAAAAGATTCGATGGACCTTATGGATCCGAGGCTGCGACGGTAGGAACACGGACACCCACCCACCGAAAGGAGTCCCGTGGCCGCCGTCCTCCCCAGGACCACCACCACCTCCACCTCCACCACCCCCGCCCGCAAGGCCACCGCCCCCGCGGCCGGTCTCGCCCTCGCCGCGCTCGCCACCCTCGTCTGGTCCGGCAGCTTCGTCACCTCCCGCGGTCTGCACGACAGCGTCCCGCCCGTCCAGCACGCCTTCTGGCGCTGGGCGATCGCGCTGGTGGCGGTGGCCCCCTTCGGCGCCCGGCAGGCCTGGCGGCAACGGGCCCTGCTGCGCCGCCACGCCCGCTACGTCCTCCTCGCCTCCGTCCTCGGCGTGGCCACCTACAACACCCTGGTCAACCAGGCCGGACTGACCACCCCCGCCGCCACCATGGGCATGATCATGGCCGCCTCCCCGGTGCTCATGGCGGTGTTCGAACGGCTGGGCGGCGTACGGCTCGGCGCACGCCGCACCACCGGGCTGCTGATCGCCTGCGCGGGCGTGACGCTGCTCGTGGCCGGTGGCGCGGAGTTCTCGTCCGGCGATCTGTGGATGATCGCGGCCGCCTGCTGCTTCGCCGCCTACAGCGCGCTGCTGCGCCGCAAGCCGGCCGAACTGACCGGCACCGGCTTCCTGTTCACCACGTTCCTGACCGGCACGGCCCTCCTGCTGCCCGCACAGGCGGTGAGCGTGACCGTACAGGGCTCCTTCCACCCCACCGCCGCCACCGTCCTGCCCCTCCTGTATGTCGGCGTCGCGTCCTCCGCGGTGGCCTTCTTCGCCTGGAACAAGGCCATCGCCCTCCTCGGCGCGACCCGCGCGGGCATCGTCTACCACCTCCAGCCGGTCTGTGTGGCCCTGCTGTCCTGGGCCGTGCTCGGTGAGACGACGGGCCTGCCGCAGCTGCTGTCGATGGCGCTGATCCTGGGCGGGGTGGTCCTGGGCGCGGGTTCACGCCGCTGACGTGTAGCTTTCCCGGCATGGCCGAGTGGGACATCCGAAAGCTGCAGATCCTGCGCACCCTGCGCGAGCGCGGCACCGTGACCGCGACGGCCGAGGCCCTGCACATGACCCCGTCCGCGGTGTCCCAGCAGCTCACCAATCTCGCCCGGCAACTCGGCGTGCCCCTGCTCGAGGCGCGGGGCCGCCGGGTACGGCTCACCGACGCGGCCCGCCTGGTACTGGCTCACACCGAGCCGGTCTTCGAGCAACTGGAGCGCATGGAGGCCGCGTTGGCGGCGTACCTCCACGGGGAGGCGGGGGAGGTCCGGGTCGGTGCGTTCCCGACGTCCGTACCCGCCCTGGTCGTACCGGCCGTACGGGCCCTGCGGGACACGCATCCCGGGGTGACCGTCCGGGTGACGGAGGCGGAGGCCGCCGAGGCCTACGACCTGCTGGCCGCCGGCGAGGTCGACCTCGCCCTGTCCCTGGCGGCGTCGGCCCCCAGCGCGGCGGACCCCCGCTTCACCCAAGTCCCTCTGCTGGCCGACCCCTTGGACGTGGCCCTGCCGCCGGACCACCCGCTCGCCCGCGCGGACTCCCTGAACCTGACCGACCTCGCCGCCGATCCCTGGATCTTCGGCGGCAGCGGTCCCTGGTCCGACATCACCCGCCGCGCCTGCGAGGCAGCCGGCTTCAGCCCCCACCAGGGCCACTCGGCCTCCGGCTGGACCGCGATCCTCGCCATGGTCGAGGCGGGCATGGGCGTGGCCCTGGTCCCCAGGCTGGCCGCGGGCCGCCGGGACGGCGTGGTGATGCGCGACCTCGGGCCGGACGGGCCGGTGCGGCATGTGACGGCGGCGGTGCGCAGGGGTGGGGAGACGGGGCGGGCGGTGGCCCGGGTGCTGGAGACGCTGCGGGCGGTGGCCGCCGGCTGAGGGCCTGTCGGCAGCGGGAGAGGCGTCCTGCGTGCTGAGGGCAGGCCGGCAGGGGCAAGGGGCGCCCGGCGCGCTGGAGGCCGGTCGGCAGGGAAGAGGGCGCTCGGCGCATGGGCTGGGCGCTCTGGGTGCCGTGTCTACTCGCCTGCCGCTGCGTCCGCCGCCTGGACCTTCGGGGTCGGCCGAAAGAGCGCCCGGCGTGTTGAAGGCCGGTCGGCAGGGGCAAGGGCGCCCGGTGCATGGGCCGGGCGCCCTGTGCCGTGTCTACTCGGCCGCCGCCGCGTCCGCCGCCTGGGCGCGCAGCGCGCGTTCGACGCCGGAGCGGGACTCCGAGACGAGGCGGCGCAGGGCCGCGTTCGGCTCGGCCGCGGCCAGCCAGGTGTCGGTCTTGGCGAGGGTCGCCTCGGAGACCTGGACCGCCGGGTACAGGCCGACGGCGATCTGCTGGGCGATCTCGTGCGAGCGCGCGTCCCAGATGTCCTTGACGACCTCGAAGTACCGGTCCGCGTACGGCGCGAGCAGCTCGCGCTGGTCGGTCTGCACGAAACCGCCGATCACCGCCTCCTGCACGGCGTTCGGCAGCTTGTCCGAGTCGACCACCGAGGCCCAGGCCTCCGCCTTGGCCTCCTCCGTGGGCCGGGCCGCGCGGGCGGTGGCCGCGTGCCGCTCACCGGCGGCCGTCCTGTCCCGCTCGTACTCGGCCGCGATCTCCGCCTCGTCGTAGCGGCCGACCGCCGCCAGCCGCTCCACGAACGCCCAGCGCAGCTCGGTGTCCACGGCCAGGCCCTCGACGGTCTGGGTGCCCTCCAGCAGCCCCTCCAGCAGGTCCAGCTGCTCCGGCGTGCGGGCGGTCGCCGCGAAGGCACGGGCCCAGGCCAGCTGGTGGTCGCCGCCCGGCGCCGCCGCACGCAGGTGGGCCAGCGTGGCGTCGGTCCAGCGGGTCAGCAGGGACTCGCGGGCGGCCGGGTCGGCGTACAGCTCGATGGCGAGCTTGACCTGGCGGTGCAGCGACTGCACCACGCCGATGTCCGACTCCTTGGCGATGCCGGACAGGACCAGGGACAGGTAGTCGCGGGTCGCCAGCTCGGCGTCGCGGGTCATGTCCCAGGCCGACGCCCAGCACAGGGCCCGCGGGAGGGACTGCTCGAAGTCGCCGAGGTGCTCGGTGACCGTCTTCAGCGACTCCTCGTCCAGGCGGACCTTGGCGTACGACAGGTCGTCGTCGTTGAGCAGGACGACCGCCGGGCGGTGCCTGCCGGTGAGCTCGGGTACGGCCGTCAGCTCCCCGTCGACGTCCAGCTCGACGCGCTCGGTGCGCACCAGCTTGCCGGAGCCGGCGTCGAGGTCGTACAGGCCGATGGCGATGCGGTGCGGGCGCAGGACCGGCTCGCCCTTGGCGCCGGCGGGCAGCGCCGGGGCCTCCTGGCGGACGGCGAAGGAGGTGATGACGCCGTCGGCGTCGGTGGCGATCTCCGGGCGGAGGATGTTGATGCCCGCCGTCTCCAGCCACTTCCCCGACCAGGTCTTCAGGTCGCGCCCGGAGGTCTCCTCCAGCGCGCCGAGCAGGTCGGACAGGCGCGTGTTGCCGTACGCGTGCCGCTTGAAGTAGGCCTGCACGCCCTGGAAGAACTCGTCCTCGCCGACGTACGCGACGAGCTGCTTCAGCACGCTCGCGCCCTTGGCGTACGTGATGCCGTCGAAGTTGACGAGGACGTCGTCCAGGTCGCGGATGTCCGCCATGATCGGGTGCGTGGACGGCAGCTGGTCCTGCCGGTACGCCCAGGTCTTCATCGAGTTCGCGAACGTGGTCCACGAGTGCGGCCAGCGCGAGCCGGGCGCGGCGGCCTGGCAGGCGATGGAGGTGTAGGTGGCGAACGACTCGTTCAGCCACAGGTCGTTCCACCACTCCATGGTGACCAGGTCACCGAACCACATGTGGGCCAGCTCGTGCAGGATCGTCTCGGCCCTGACCTCGTACGCCGCGTCGGTCACCTTGGACCGGAAGACGTACTGGTCGCGGATGGTGACGGCACCCGCGTTCTCCATCGCGCCCGCGTTGAACTCGGGCACGAACAGCTGGTCGTACTTCGCGAAGGGGTAGGCGTAGTCGAACTTCTCCTGGAACCAGTCGAAGCCCTGCCGGGTCACCTCGAAGATCGCGTCGGAGTCCAGGAACTCGGCGAGGGACGGACGGCAGTAGATGCCCAGCGGCACGCTCTGCCCGTCCTTCTCGTACACGCTGTGCACGGAGTGGTACGGGCCGACGATCAGCGCGGTGATGTACGACGAGATGCGCGGGGTCGGCTCGAAGGCCCAGACGTTGTCCTGCGGCTCGGGGGTCGGCGAGTTCGAGACCACCGTCCAGCCCTCGGGCGCCCGCACGGTGAACTGGAAGGTGGCCTTCAGGTCCGGCTGCTCGAAGGAGGCGAAGACGCGCCGGGCGTCCGGGACCTCGAACTGGGTGTAGAGGTACGCCTGCTCGTCCACCGGGTCGACGAAGCGGTGCAGGCCCTCGCCGGTGTTGGTGTAGGCGCAGTCCGCGACGACCCGGAGCACGTTGCGCCCCTCCAGCAGCCCCGGCAGGGCGATCCGCGAGTCCTTGAAGACCTCGGCGGGGTCCAGCGGGTCGCCGTTGAGCACCACCTCGTGCACGGTCGGCGCCACCAGGTCGATGAAGGACTCCGCGCCGGTGCGGGCGGAGTCGAAGCGCACCGTGGTCACGGACCGGTAGGTACCGCCCTCCTGCGCGCCGGAGAGGTCGAGATCGATCTCGTACGAGTCAACGGTGAGCAGCTCGGCCCGCTGCTGCGCCTCTTCGCGAGTCAGGTTTGTGCCAGGCACGCGGTCATCTCCTCGATATGTGTCGGTTGCGCCATCCTTCCACGGGACCCACGGGGAACGCGATGTCCGTTTGCCGCCGGTCAGCGGGGCGCCCGCGCAGGACGCTGGGGGGCATGACGACGTACATCGCACGCCCCGTCTCGGCCGGGTCGCTGAAGGAACTGCGGACCGCCGACGACGCGGGCCGCCCCCCGTCCCCCTTCACCGACGAGGAGGGCGGCGCCCCGCTGCGCTGCTGCCTGCGCCGCAGCCGGCCGGGTGAGCGCATCGCCCTGGTGTCGTACGCGCCCCTGCGCCGCTGGGCGGCCGAGACGGGCGCCGCTCCCGGCGCGTACGACGAGCAGGGCCCGGTCTTCATCCACGCCGAGGAGTGTCCGGGCCCCTCCGGCACCGCCGCCCTGCCCTTCACCGACGCCCACCGCGTGCTGCGCCGGTACTCGGCCGACGGCCGGATCCTGGGCGGGCGCCTGGTGGACGACGGCTTCCCCTCCGCCCTCACGGAGGCCTTCGCCGACCCGGAGGTGGCGGTGGTGCATGTGCGGGCGGTGGAGTACGGGTGCTTTCTGTACGAGGTGCGGCGCTCCTGAGCTGCGGCGCTCCTGGGGTGCGGCCGCGACGTGCCGTGGCACCGGGGCACCCCGCACCTCACCCCGGGAACATCCCCCCGGTCACGTTCACGAACGTGCCGGTGATGCCCGCCGCGTGGTCGGAGGCGAGGAAGACGGCCGTGGCGGTGATCTCGGCGAGGGTGGGGTTGCGGCGGGTCATGCGCAGGCCGGCCAGGTGGTCCAGGATGCCGGCGATGTTCACGTTCGGGTCGACGGCGCGGAGCTTGTCCTCGGTGAGGGTCTCCGGGACGCCGGCCGCCCACAGGCCCACCGCGCGCACCCCGCGCGGGCCCAGTTCCATGGCGAGGTTGCGCACCAGGGTGTCGATGGCCGCGTCGGCCGGGCCCGTGCCGCCCATCATCGGACTGCCGTGCGCGGAGCCGCTGTTGAGGGTGAGGATCACGCCGGAGCCCCGCTCGGCCATGCGGCGGGCGGCGGCGCGGGCGGTGAGGAAGCCGGCGCGGGTGCCGTCGAGGACGGGGCGCAGGAAGTCGTCGGCGGACATGTCCGTCAGGGGCAGGCCCTGTACGTCGCCGCGGCCGACGAGGTTGAAGGAGATGTCGATCGTGCCGACCCGGGCCGCGTGCTCCTCCACGGCCGTCTCGTCCAGCGCGTCCACGACCGCCGTCTCGGCGTGTCCGCCGGCCGCCGTGATGTCCTTCGCCACGGCCTCCAGCGTCTGGCGGGTGCGGCCCACGAGGTGCACCCGGGCGCCCTCGCGGGCGAAGGCGCGGGCCACCGCACCGCCGATCGAGCCGCCGGCGCCGTAGACGATCGCGGTCCTGTCGGTGAGCAGCATGGTGAACTCCTTCGGATGTGTTCTTCGGTTCACCCGTGCAGACGTACGGCACCCCCGGCGCTCATCGCTCACAGCCTCAGCGGCAGTCCGAACGCCGGGAACAGGTGCGGTTCGAAGGAGGTGATCTCCGCGATGCGGCCCTCGGCGTCGAAGCGGAGCACGTCCAGGACCTGGGCGCGGTAGACGTTCGTACCGGGGCGGCGGACGTAACCCCCGGCCGCGAGCTGCCCGTTGGCGCGGGCGGGCAGGTGGCGCCAGTGGCCGAGGAACACGGGCGACGACGGGTCGAGGCTCGGGCGCAGGAAGGCGAGGAGCGCGTCGCGGCCGGTGAACCAGAACGGGTTGGGCGGCATGGTGAGCGTGACCTCCTCGGCCAGCAGCTCGGCCATCGCGTCGAAGTCCAGCCGCTCGGCGGCCGCCATGTACCGCCGGAGCGCGTCCCGCTGGGTGTCCGTGGGCGGGGCGGCCGTCCAGTCCGTACGGCTCGCGGGCAGGTGCTCCCGCAGGGCGGGGCGGGCACGTTGCAGCGCGCTGTTGACCGAGGCCACGGAGGTGCCGAGGGCCTGCGCGGTGTCGGCGGCGGTGAGTCCGAGCAGGTCGCGCAGCACGAGCGCGGCGCGCTGCCGGGCCGGCAGGTGCTGCAGCGCGGCCAGCAGCACGAGCTCGACGGTCTCGCGCGCTTCCGCCGCGCTGTCCGGCAGCTCCTCGTCCGGGTACGGCTGCAGCCAGGTGATCCGGGCGGGCGGCTCGCCGGTGCCGTGGTCCATGCCGGGCAGTGGCTCGTAGCGCTGCGGGCGGCGGGCCGTACGGCGCTGGAAGTCCAGGCAGGCGTTGGTCGCGATGCGGTACAGCCAGGTACGGGTGCTCGCCCGGCCCCGATAGCCGTCCCGGCCCCGCCAGGCCCGCAGGAACGTCTCCTGGACCAGGTCCTCGGCGTCGTCGTAGGAGCCGGTCATGCGATAGCAGTGGGCGCGGATCTCCCGGCGGTGCGCCTCGGTGAGGGCGGCGAAGGCGGCCTCGTCGAATTCCGTCACGGGGGAGTCGGGAACGGAATCGGACGTGCCGGGCCCGCGGCTTTCCGTCACATCGCTCTCCGTGACGGAATGGTGGTTCCCGCTCTCCCGGGTCTCCTGCGCGAGCCGTGCGACACGGCGCAGCCGGGCCACGGACGCGGACAGTTCGGTCACGCCCGCGTACAGGGCGGAGACCGGCCTCGGCACCAGCGCACCCGCCTGCCGGCCGACCGACCCGATCAGCTCCTCCAGGTCCCGGTTGCCGTCCTGGCGCTCCCGGTACGCCCTCTGCCGGCACGCCGCCGAGCAGTACACCGAGCTACGGCCCCGGCGGCCGTCCCGCGCCGGAAGCGGACCGCCACAGCTGGCGCAGGTCTGCACGGCCACCTCCCGCTCGCCTTCCGGGTCAGCGATCCTCGCACGACGGCGGCCGACGCGACAGGGGCGGCCACGTGATCGTGACCGCCCCCGCGCCGTTCAGCCGGGCTACTTCGCGGACAGCTCCGCCGCCACCAGCTCCGCGATCTGGACCGCGTTCAGTGCGGCACCCTTGCGGAGGTTGTCGTTGGAGACGAACAGCGCGAGGCCGTTGTCCACCGTCTCGTCGCGGCGGATGCGGCCGACGTACGACGGGTCCTGGCCGGCCGCCTGCAGCGGGGTCGGGATGTCGGAGAGGGCGACGCCCGGGGCCCCCGCGAGCAGCTCGGTGGCGCGCTCGGGGGAGATCGGGCGGGCGAAGCGGGCGTTGATCTGGAGGGAGTGGCCGGAGAAGACCGGGACGCGCACGCAGGTGCCGGAGACCTTCAGGGCGGGGATCTCCAGGATCTTGCGGGACTCGTTGCGCAGCTTCTGCTCCTCGTCGGTCTCGTTCAGACCGTCGTCGACGAGGTTGCCGGCGAAGGGCAGCACGTTGAAGGCGATGGTGCGCTTGTAGACGTTCGGCTCCGGGAAGTCGACCGCCCGGCCGTCGTGGGTGAGCTTGTCGGCCTCGTCGGCCACCTTCTGCACCTGGCCGTGCAGCTCGGCCACGCCCGCGAGACCCGAGCCGGACACCGCCTGGTAGGTGGCGACGACCAGTGCCTCGAGGCCGGCCTCCTCGTGCAGCGGCTTGAGGACCGGCATCGCGGCCATGGTGGTGCAGTTCGGGTTGGCGATGATGCCCTTGGGGCGGTCGGCGATCGCGTGCGGGTTCACCTCGGAGACCACCAGCGGGACCTCGGGGTCCTTGCGCCAGGCCGAGGAGTTGTCGATCACGACCGCGCCCTGGGAGGCGACCTTCTCGGCCAGCGCCTTGGAGGTCGCGCCGCCGGCGGAGAAGAGCACGATGTCGAGGCCGGTGTAGTCGGCGGTCGCCGCGTCCTCCACCGTCACCCCGTCCAGCACGGTGCCGGCCGAGCGCGCCGAGGCGAACAGCCGCAGCTGGGTCACCGGGAAGTTCCGCTCCGCGAGGATCCTGCGCATGACCGTGCCGACCTGACCGGTGGCTCCGACGATTCCGACCCTCACAGTTACTCCCTCTTTGTGTCTCGTGCATGACCGGGGCTTTTCCATCATGCGGCCGACCCCGGTCCACCTGTCCAATTCTTTGCCACACGTGCCCGAAAGGTGGGACACGATCACCCGGCGGACGGTTCCGTACCTCCGTCGGACACCCCGCTGAGCTGGAGAAGTTCCCTCCGCCGGGCATCCGGGCCGCAAGCTGTGCTGTCCCGTCCCTGCCCCTGCGGTTCCGGGCCACACGGCGATGTGACGTACGCCTCTGCGGGCCACCGGAAGGGCCGCCGGAGACCGGTCGAACGTTTCGGCCCGTTGCCGCGTCGTAGGAGAAACGCGTGAGGGGGTGGCTTGTGCTGCGCGGAGGGGCGCGCCGCGACCAGGGGGCGTACGCCGCCGGTACGGACCGTGGGGACCGTACCGGCGACGATCCGCTGGACGCGGCCCAGGAACGCCGGGTACGGGCGGTGCTCGCGCTCGGCGGGGTGCCGCAGTCGGACCTGCCGGACGGGGTGCAGCAGGTGCGGCTGCGGCTGCTGGAGCGGACCGCGAGCGGCCGGGGGGCGCCGCGGGACGTCTCGGCGTGGGTGGCGGTGGTCGCCTCCAACCTCGCCATGGACTGGCACCGGGCCAAGCGGCGCCAGGAGCGGCTGGGGGAGCGGCTGGCCGCGCTGCGCGAGCCCGCGCACCCCTCCGGCGAGGAGACGAGCCTGCTCTCCCTCGCCGTCGCCCAGGGCCTGGACGACCTGCCCGCCGCCCAGCGGCAGGTGCTCGTCCTGCGCTTCTTCGCCGACCTGCCCGTCCGGGCCATCGCCGAGGAACTGGGCATCCCCGAGGGCACGGTCAAGAGCAGGCTGCACACGGCGGTCCGCGCCCTGCGCGACCGCCTGCACGAGGACGAGGTGGTGTGACGTGACCGCCGGACACGGGGGTGCGCAGGGGGCGGACGGTGCGGGAAGCGCCGGGGAGTACGGCGGCATGGACGCGCTGATGGCCGCCATCACGGGGGAGCCGCTGCCCGAGGAGGCCCGACGGGACCCCGCCTTCCTGGCCGAGCACCGGGCCGCCGAGGCCGACGTGGCGGTGCTGAGGGAACGGCTGACCTGGCTCGCGGAGGCGCTGACCGGGGAGGAGGCGGCGCCCGAAGAGCCCGCCGGGCGTGCCGGGCCGGCGTCCCGGCCGCGCGGCGTCACGCGGTCGGGGCGCACCGGCCGGCCCCCGCAGCCGCCGCGCCCCGGCCGGCCCTCGGGGCCGCGCCGGGCGGTGCGGATCGCGTTCGGGTCGCTCGCCGGGGCCGCGGCCTTCGCGCTGGTCGCCGGGTTCGGCTGGCTGGTCGCGCACTCCGGCGGCTCGGACGACAGCAGCGCCACCTCGGCGGCCAAGGGCGCGGATGCCCCGGCCAAGGTCTCCGGGGACAGCGGGCGGCCCGCCGACCCGGAACTCGACCTGGCCTGCTCCACCCTGGTCGTGGAGGGCACCGTGACCAGGGTGGAGCCCCAGAAACAGTCCCCCTGGAGCCGGATCACGCTGAAGGTGATCCGCTCGTACAAACCGGTCCGTGGACCGGCCGAGGTCGGCTTCCTGCTCGACGGCGGCGCGACACCGGCCCCGCGCACCGGACAGCACGTGCTCGTCCAGGTCGGCGTGGGGCAGCAGAACGCGAGCCTGTGGGCCGTCGGGGACACCCGTGTGGCCGTCGACCGCGCCTGGATCACCCGGGCGCTGCCCGGCTCCCGGCACCTGAGCTGCCCCGCCGAGGAGACGCCCACCGGCACGCCGTGACGCTGTGGTCAGTTCTCCTTCGAGCGCGCGTAGTGCCGGGACGCCTTCGCGCGGTTGCCGCACGCGGCCATCGAGCACCAGCGGCGGGTGCCGTTCCGGGACGTGTCGAAGAAGTGCAGGATGCAGCTGCCGCCGGCGCAGGTCCGGATGCGTTCCGGGGCCCGGGTGATCAGGTCCAGGTAGTTCCGGGCGGCACGCCAGGCCGGTCCCCAGGACGGATCGGCGAACTCCGGTTCCTCGGCGGGGCCGTCGGGGGTCAGCCGGGCGCGGACCCGCCCGTGTGCGAGTACGGCGTCCACGAGCGGTGCCGCCTCGCGCGGCGAGTCGTGCACCGCGGCCCCGATCGCCTGGCGCGCCTCGCGCAGATGCCCCAGCACCTCCGCGTCGGCCGCATGGTCCCCGGCCAGCCCGTTGCTCGCGAGCCACACCGCCAGTCCCCCGACGTCGGCGAGCAGGTCCTGGGTGACGCCTTCCCGGTTCCACCGGGTGTTGAGCAGATCGAGCGCGAGGGGCTCGCCGGTCAGGGGGCGGGGGTCGCGAGGGGTGGTCATCGGGCACTCCTTCCCTTCTAACCACTCAATTGTATGTGAGAGGTTGACCTTCCGATCTCTAACCTTCTAACGTGGATAACGAAGGTTAGACAGCGCCCCTGAGGAGAACACCATGGCTCCGCGTATCGCCCACGCAGGTCTGAACGTCACCGACCTCGACCGCTCGCTCGCCCTGTACCGCGACCTCCTCGGCTTCGCCGTGCTCGCCGAGGGCAAGGAGGACGACCAGCGCTGGGCGATGCTGGGGGAGACCGGCGGCGCCCCGCTCGTCACCCTCTGGCAGCAGGCGCAGGGGTCGTACGACAGCGGTCGCCCCGGGCTGCACCACCTCGCCTTCACGGTCGACTCGATCGACCGCGTCCGGGAGTACGAGACGGCGCTGCGGGTCGCCGGGGTGGACTTCGCGCACGACGGCGTGGTGGCCCACCGCGAGGGCGGCACCTCGGGCGGGATCTTCTTCCACGACCCGGACGGCATCCGCCTGGAGATCTCCGCCCCCCTCGGCCCCGACGGCGCCCCGGCCCCCCACGCCTCCGCCCCGACCTGCGGCTTCTTCTAGCCATGGGCACCTACCACGCGGGCTCGCTCGCCGTGCAGGAACTGATGGGCGTCCGCGACCGCGCCGACCACGTGGGCCGCTCCCTCGGCCAGGACATCAAGCCGATCGCGGCGGCCTTCCTGGAACTCCAGCCCCTGCTGGTGGTGGGAGCGGCGGATCCGGGGACGGGGCGGGTGTGGGCCTCCGCCCTCACGGGCAACCCGGGTTTCGTCCGGGCGACGGGCCCGAGGCAGGTGTCGGTCGTCACCGGTGCCGGGCACGGGGCCGATCCTCTCGACACGGCCCTCGAAACCCCCGGCACCCACGTGGGCACCATCGCCCTCGACCCGCGCACCCGCCGCCGCATGCGCCTCAACGGCCGACTGCGCCCCACCGCTCGCGGGTTCGCCGTCACCGCGGACCAGGTCTTCTCCAACTGCCCCAGACACATCCAGCGCCGGGAGGCGTACGAGTCCCTCGCCGACCGCACCCCGGGCAGCCCCGACCGGCTGACCGAACTCACCCCGGAGCAGCAGGAGTTCGTACGAGCGGCCGACACCTTCTTCATGGCCACGGTCCACCCCGCCGGAGCCGACGCCAGCCACCGAGGCGGCAACCCGGGCTTCGTCGAGGTCATGTCCCCGCGCGAACTGACCTGGCCGGACTACCCCGGCAACGCCATGTTCCTCACCCTCGGCAACCTGCGTGGCGACCCGCGCACCGGACTCCTCTTCCTCGACTGGACCACCGGCACCACCCTCCAGCTCACCGGCGAGGCACACGCCGACCTCACCCCCGACGGCCGGCGAAGCGTCCGCTTCACCCTCACCGAGGCCCTGTGGACCAAGGCCGCCCTGCCGCTGCGCTGGTCCGCACCCGAATACTCACCGGCGAATCCGGACATCCCGCGCTAACGTCCCTCCATGCGACGGAACTTGAGGGTGGCGGCCTACGCCGTGTGCGTCCGCGACGGACAGATCCTGCTGGCGCGTTCCCCCGGTCCCGGCGGAACCCAGGAGTGGGTGCTGCCGGGTGGCGGCATGGAGCACGGCGAGGACCCGTACGACACCGTCCGCCGCGAACTGACCGAGGAGACCGGCTACCGCATAGCGGTGACCGGTCTCCTCGGCGTGGACTCGCACCGGCTGACGGTGGGCCGGCACCGCCCCACCGACCACCACGCCCTGCGTCTCGTCTACGAAGGAGAGGTCGTCGGCGGTGAACTCCGGTACGAGGTCGGCGGATCGACTGATTTCGCCGCTTGGCAGGACCTTTCGGCCGTACCGGACCTGAACCGGGTGCCGCTCGTCGACACCGCCCTGCGCCTGTGGCGGGAACGCCCCACGCACGGGCATCTCACCGCCGGAACCCGTCCCCTTCCCCAGGAGATGAACGAGGAGTGACCGGCCCCCGGCCGCCCGCGATCCACTCCATGACCGCGTCCGGTACCCCGTGATCCACGTACGGTGATCGGCGCTGCGCGTTGCCGCCGCGTTCACGCGCAGGTCATCCCCGGTGCCAACGATCCAGAGCGAGCGGGGCGTTCGCGTGCAGCGACGGCCCGCGACCACTGCCGACGCGTTCGCACTCGGGGAGATCGCGCCAATGTCGCGCATACGCTCTGTCACCGCCTCCGCTGCTTCCAGCCTCAACCGCCGTACCGTCCTCGCCGCCACCGGAGCGGTCGCGCTCTCCGCGGGCGTCGGCTACGCCCTCCGTCCCACCGACAGCCAGGCCGCCACCGGTCCCGGGGGCACGGGGGACGTGTCCGCCGCCCAGTCCGCAGCGGCCTCCGCCGCCCCGCTCGCGCCGTACACCAAGGGCACCACGCTCGCCTCGGTCGCCGCCCCGCGGAACAGCTCCGGTTACCAGCGCCTCGGCGACGGGGCGGGCTGGAAGCGGGTCGTGCGCAGCGAGCTCGCCACCCCCAGGTCCGGCCGGGAGCAGCGCCGTACGGTCCTCGCCGCGTTCGTGCAGTTCACCGATCTGCACCTGCAGGACGTCCAGCACCCGCTGCGCCTGGAGTACCTGCGCTCGAACGCCCCGCACTCCTGGCGCCCGCAGGAGGCGCTCACCGTGCCCGGCGCGATCGCGCTCGTCGAGCGGGTCAACGCGCTGCCCGGGGCCCCCGCCACCGGCGCCCCGCTGCACTTCGTGATGACCACCGGCGACAACACCGACAACAACGCCCACTCCGAACTGGAGTGGTTCATGCAGATCATGAGCGGCGGCCGGATCACCCCGAACACCGGTGACCCCCGGCACTACGAGGGGGTGCAGAACAGCGGTCTGAAGCTGTACTGGCAGCCGGACTCCGCCACCCGCGACCGTGACAAGGCGCTCGGCTTCCCGCATCTGGGCGGCTTCCTGGCCGCCGCGATCCGCGAGGTGAACAGCCCCGGCCTCAACCTGCCGTGGTACTCCACCGTCGGCAACCACGACGCCCTCGCCCTCGGCTGCTTCGGCTCCCACGGCGACCCCTACCTCGCCGAGGCCGCCATCGGCGGCAGGAAGCTGTTCGACGTCTCCGCCGCCGACGCCAGGAAGCTCCAGGACGCCATCAGCAGCGCCAAGGACCCGAGGGGTTCCGGCTACCGGGACTTCCTCAAGGCCCACGCCCGCTCGATGCGCTCGGTCACCCCGGACGAGAAGCGGGCCCCGTACACGCCCGCCGACTATCTGAAGGCCCACCTCGACCCCGTCTACCGGGGGCACGGCCCGGTCGGGCACGGCTACTCCTCCGCGAACCTCGACGCGGGCACCCAGTACTACGTCTTCCGCATCTCCGACGACGTCATCGGCATCAGCCTCGACACCACCGACCCCGGCGGCGACTCCTCGGGCTCCATCGGCACCGCCCAGCTGAACTGGCTCGACAGCACACTGAAGGCCAACAAGGACTCCCACGCGGTCGTCTTCAGCCACCACACCAGCACCACGATGGGCAACACCCGCCCCGATCCGGCGCGCCCCGGCGAGAAGCGGCACAGCGGCGCCGAGGTGCTCTCGGTCCTGTCCTCCCACCCCAACGTGCTCGCCTGGGTGAACGGTCACATCCACAAGAACGCCATCACCCCGCACCAGGGCCCCGCCGGCCGCTCCTTCTGGGAGATCTCCACCGCCTCGCACATCGACTTCCCGCACCTCGCCCGGATCATCGAGGTGGCCGACAACAAGGACGGCACGATCTCCGTCTTCACCACCCTCATCGAGTCCGCCGCCCCGCACCGCACCGACTTCGCCGACCTCTCCCAGACCGGCCTCGCCGCCCTCTACCGCGAGCTGACCTTCAACGCCCCGGGCGCCAGCAAGACCCTCGGCGCGGGCGGCACGGCCGACCGGAACACGGAGCTGGTGCTGAAGAAGGGCTGAAAGTCACCCAACTGGAGTAACGGCAAGCAACCTTCGCGCATCCGGTATCGGTTTCTTCCCCCGACCGCACGAACAGCACAGGTTGGGGGAAGACATGCGCGTACGCACGACTCTGGTGGGCGCCACCGCCCTGCTCCTCACGGCGGCCCTCGCGGCTCCGGCCGTGGCCGCCACCGGCGCCCACCCCACCGGCGAGCACCCGGCGGGCGGGCACTCGCACGCGGCCACCCGCAAGGCCGTCGAGGCCGCGGTCGCCGCCGGGGTGCCCGGGGTGACCGTCACAGCGAAGGACGGCCACGGCACCTGGTCCACCACCGCCGGCGTGGGCGACCGGCGGACGGGCGAGCCGCGTTCCACCGCCGACCGGTACCGCGTCGGGAGCATCACCAAGACCTTCGTCGCCACCGTCCTGCTCCAGCTGGAGGCGGAGGGCCGGCTGTCGCTGGACGACACGGTGGAGAAGTGGCTGCCCGGTGTCGTCCACGGGCACGGCCACGACGGCCGCCACATCACCGTCCGGCAGCTGCTGAACCACACCAGCGGCATCTTCGACTACACCGGCGACGCGGACTTCGACCGGGCGGTCTTCACCAAGGACGGCTTCTTCCGGCACCGCTACGACACGCTCGCCCCGGGCGAGCTGGTCTCGATCGCCATGAAGCACGAGCCGTACTTCGCGCCGGGCACCTCCTGGAAGTACTCCAACACCAACTACGTCCTGGCCGGAATGGTGATCGAGAAGGTGACGGGCCACTCGTACGCCACCGAGATCGAACGCCGTGTCATCGCGCCGCTGCGGCTGCGGGGCACCTTCCTGCCCGGCACCCGGATCACCGTGCCCCGCCCGAGCAGCCGTGCCTACTCGAAATTCCTCGACCCGACGGGGCCGGTGTACGACGTCACGACCCTGAATCCGTCCCTGGCCTCGTCCGCCGGTGAAATGATCTCCGACTCCGCCGATCTCGACCGTTTCTACAGCGCCCTGCTGCGCGGAGAACTCCTGCCGCCCGAACAGCTGAAGGAAATGAAGACCACGGTCGAGGCCACGGGCATCCCGAACGCGCGCTACGGCCTCGGACTCATGGACATCCGGCTGACCTGCGGGGTTCACGTCTGGGGACACAACGGTGGCATCCACGGGTCGACGTCCACGGCGATGACGACGGCGGCCGGCGATCATTCGATCGCCTTCAATTTCAACGGCGACTGGGCCGGGGACATGCAGTCGGTGATCGACGGGGAATTCTGTTAGCCACCGTTTCATCCGCGTCATTCCGTGTTAACCCGGATGCAATGTCCGTACCGCCTCATATCGGCTATCCCGCTTTGGACGGGGATGGCTCGATCTTCTCGATCATTTATGCAAGGCGGGGTGGTCGCGTGCGCGCGAGGCACGGACTGCGTGTGCTGTCGGTCTACGAGGGCTTCTTCTCCGGAGGAGCCCGGATCGTGCACAGTGACGTCGTACTGGGACTGGCCGAGGGCGGCCAGTCCCACCAGGTGCTCAGCCTCCATGGCGAGGTCCATCGCGAGGCCACCCGGCAGCGCATGGAGGACGACCACTGCTACCGGGCGCTGACCGCCGGCGGCGTCGGCGTCACCTCGCTCGGCCGCAGCGCGGGCCTGGTGGACGGCGAGCTCGCGGCGGACGTTTTCAGCGGGCCCGAGCTGGCCGAAACGGCTCGGTCGATGGCCGGGGCGGATGTGATCCTCTCCCTGAAGGAGCAGCCCCTGGCGCTGCTCAACCAGGCCGGCCTGCCCCGCCGCCCGGTGGTGGTCTGTCTGCACCGCTCCGACCCGGAGAACCAGGGCCCCGCCCTGGACGAGCTCAAGGCCGCCATCGCCGAGGGCAAGGTGGTGGCGTGCGTGTGCTGCGCGGAGTCGACCAGGGCGGCATATGAGGCGGCGGGCGTCCCCGGCGAGGTGCTGCACGTCATCCCCAACGGGGTGGACCTCCTCCGCTTCCGCCCCGACGCGGCGGCACGGCTGGCGTTCCGCGCGTCCCTGGGCATCCCGGCCCCGGCCCCGGTGGTCGTCTTCGCGGCCCGCTACGCCCGGATGAAGAACGTCCCGCTCTTCCTCCGGGCGGCCCGCGCGTGGCTGTCCCGCGAGCCAGAGGCCCACGTCCTGATGTGCGGCGCGGGCATGACCGGCGAGAACCCGGCGCTGCGGGCCGACATCGAGACCGCGTTCGGCGAGGACCGGCACCTGGCGGACCGGATCCGCCTGCTCGGCGTGCGCGGTGACATGGAGACCGTGTACGCAGCCGCCGACGTCGTCGCCCTGACCTCCGTCTCCGGCGAGGCCGCGCCGCTGTGCCTGATCGAGGGCATGATGTGCGGCGCGGTCGCGGTGACGACCGACGTCGGTGACAGCGCGTCGATCGTCGACGGCCTCGGCCTCGTCACCCCGCCGGAGCCGGGCGCGATCGCCCTCGCCTGGTCCGCCGCGGCCGCCCGCCGTACGGAGCTGTCCCCGGCCCTGGAGGCCGCCCGCGAGCGCTTCAGCCGCACCCGCATGATCGCGGCCTACGCCACCCTGCTCGACGAGGTGTACGCCTCACACGTCGGCGGGCAGCGGGTCGTGGCGCAGCACGCTGTAGGCGACGCCGTCGCGCCACCGGCCGTTCCGGAAGACGATGCCCCGAGTTACGCCCTCGCGGGTGAACCCGGCCTTCTCCAGGGCCCGTTGTTCGGCGATGTTCTCGGCCTCGGTGTCGGCCTCGATGCGCATCACGGGGGTGTGGGCGAAGAGATAGCGGACGAGCTGTAGCTGGGCCCGGCTGCCGATGCCCCGGCCCCGGGCCTCGGGCAGCAGCTGGGCGCCCATGTTCCAGCAGTGGGTGGAGGCCGAGACGACGACCTTCCGCCACGCGACGAACCCCAGCGGCTCGGCCGCCGCCGTGACGATCAGCCCGCCGCCGTCCTCACCGAGCAGCCGGTTCTCCGTCCAGCGCTGCCGGAACCGCCGTGGGTCGGCGTACCCGTACCACTGGAAGGGCCCTGCCGCCTCGGGGTCGGTGAGGAAGCGCTCCAGCAGGGGCAGGTCGTCCTCGCCGACGGGGCGCAGGGTCACGGATTCGGCAGCCATGCGCCAGAGGGTACGGCTCGGCCTGTCAGGGCCCCGTCAGGAGACCCGATCGAGGACCGGGAGGTAGCCGAGCGCCTGGCCCGGTGCCGTCGGGTGGTACGACTCGGTGACCGCCGGGATGTCGACGCTGTGCAGCCAGGGGCTGGACGAGCAGATCTCATGGCCTGCGAAGGCGGCCCTGACGTCGGCGAAGGTGAACCCGTGCGCGGCGGCGCGGCGGGCGATCAACGCGTCGAGGTGGTCCACACCGTCGTTGACGGCGGCGCGCGCGGTGTCCTGGAGGCCGATCTCGCAGGTGCCCCTGAGCTGGTACAGGTGCGGATAGCCGAGCACCACGACGTGCGCGGCGGGAGCCCGGTCCCTGATGGCCGAGTAGAGCCGGTCCAGGCCCGCCCCGAGGGACCTGTCCACCGTGGCGCGGGCGTCGGCGACGGCCGACAGGCAGCGGCTGGTGCCGCCCAGCGCACAGGTCGTCATCACGACGCCGAACCCCGCGTCCATGCCGCCGACGGTGAGGGTGACCAGCCGGGTGCCGGCGCCGAGCGCGCCGAGCTGACCGGACAGGACGTCGCCCGTCCGGGCGTGGTTGCACGCGGCGAAGGCGAAGGGCGCCACCTTGTGCGCCGAGGCCCACAGGACCGGGTACGCCCGGCCGCTGCGCTTGCAGTTCGTGCCGGTGGGCAGGTAGTCGCCGGCACCGAGCCCGGCGGAGTAGGAGTCACCGAGGGCCACGTACCCCGGGCCCGCCGTCAGCGGCGCCGTTCCCGCCGTCCCGGGGGCGGCGACGAGGCAGGCGGTGGCGAGCAGGAGGGCCGAGGCGCACACGGCTGTCCGGGTATGTCGCATACCTCTCATCTTTCGTGGCGCGGGCCGCGCCGCCCGCGCGGCTGGTCCGATCGAGTGAATCCGGGTGCTGCACGAGGAGGGGCCACCGGCAGTCGCCCGGTGGCCCCTCCTCTCCCCTCCTGAGGGCTCGCGCCGGCCCTCCTGCTGCCTCCTCCCGGTGCGTCACTACCGGGGGAGCACCACGACGTACGCGGCCGGGTCACGGTCGGCCGAGGCCATCAGGGCCGTGCGGACCACCGCCGCCTGCTGCTCCATCGCGTCCCTGAGCTTCTTCGGCGTGAGGTACACGACCGTGATGCCGAGGCGTTCGAGGTGCTCGCGCTTGCGGGCGTACTCCGACCACAGCGCGTCCTCGTCCTGCCGGGGCGCCCTCGTGTCCAGCTCCACCGCCACCGCCTGGTCCGGCCAGTACGCGTCCAGGCCGCCGAGGTGCGGGCCGCCGGGCAGCCGCAGGTCGACGTTCCAGACCGGGTCGGGCAGGCCGTACTCGCCGACCATCCGGTACAGGCGGTCCTCGGCGATCGAGCGGCCCTCCGCCACGAGCGCGTCCACCGCGTCCACCACGTGCGGGCGGTTCAGCAGCTTCGCCTGGGTCAACTCCCGTACCACGGAAGCCGGTTCGCAGTGGCCGCCGCGCACCGCCTCGGTCAGCAGCCGCCGTACCGCGTCCGCGTCCGTCAGCTCCGCCACCGCGTCGGCCAGTGCCCTCGGCACCGGCGCCAACGGCAGGCCCGTCACCGTCTTCGGCGCGGGCAGGCAGGGCGTGCGCAGCACGCGGACATAGCCCGCGGAGCGCAGCCGGCGCAGGCGGGGGACCAGGACGTCGACGCGGTCCAGGGAGAGCAGCGGCGGGGTCGCGGAGAAGCCGTGGAGGGTGAGGGCCGCGAGGCCCGTGATCATCGCCTCCGCGTAGACCGGGCGGTGCGGGTCCTCCGCCGTCGGCTGGGCCGGGACACCGGGCGCGGACTCGCGGGCCGCGTACAGCAGCGCCCCGTGCAGACGCTCCTCGCTCGTCGGCGGGCCCGGGTGCAGCAGGACCACGTTCGGCAGCAGCAGCTGCCAGGGGCCGCCGGGGCGGCACTGGCCGGTCAGCTCGGCCGTCGTCACTCCGTGGGAGCGGAGCTGGGCCGCCGTCAGGACGCGGCGGTGGACCTCGGCGAGGTGGCGGAGGGGGCGGGGGGAGAGCGGGGTGTTGTGCGTCATGGCGTCGGGATTCCCGCGCCCGGTCCCTTCCTTAACCGCTGTTACACGCCCGTCGAAGAATGCGGACAAGAGGGGACTAAAGGTCAGGTGTTCGGGTGCCGAGTAGGGACGGGAAACCCCTGGTCCGATCGGGTGCGGACCAGGGGTTACGGTTCCGATTGACCGAATTCCGTAACGGTCACCGGCGGCCCAACCTCAGGCCAAAGGTCAGCCGTTGGCGGCCGTCGCGTCGCACTCCTGTGCGCGCAGCGCCCGCGCCAGGTCGTCCCGCGCCTCCAGCACCAGCCGGCGCAGCGCCGGCGCCGCGTCCCGGTGCGCCTCCAGCCACGCGTCCGTCGCCAGCAGCGTCTCCGTCCGGTCCTGCAGCGCCGGGAACAGGCCCCGTACGACATCCATGCCGATCTGGATCGACCGCTCCCGCCACACCCGCTCGATCGCGGCGAAGTACTTCTGCGCGTACGGCGCCGTCAGCTCCCGCTGCGAGGGCTGGCCGAAGCCGGCGATCGTCGCCTCCACCAGCGCGTTCGACAGCGCGTCGGACTCCACCACCTGCGCCCACGCCTGCGCCTTGACCGCCGCCGACGGGCGGGCCGCCAGACAGCGGACCTGGTGGCGCTTGCCGGACGCCGTGTCGTCGCGGGCCAGTTCGGCGGCGAGGACGGACTCGTCGGCCGCGCCGTGCGCCGCCAGCGGCTCCAGGAACGCCCAGCGCAGCTCCTGGTCCACCTCCAGGCCGTCGATCACCTCCGTACCGTCCAGCAGACGACCCAGCAGCGCGAGGTCCGTCTCGCCCGACGCGACCGTCGCGAAGAACCGCGCCCACGCCAGCTGCTGCTCGCTGCCGGGCTCGGCCGACTCCAGCTCCCGCAGCGCGCCCTCGGCCAGCAGCTCCCCGCCGGTCTCCCGCCACTCGGGCGCCGCATAGTGCACCAGCGCCGAGTTCGCCCACGCGTGCAGCATCTGCAGCACCCCGATGTCGGACTCGCGGCCCGCGAACCGCAGCACCAGACCGACGAAGTCCCGCGCCGGCAGCAGCGCGTCCCGGGTCATGTTCCACAGCGCCGACCAGCACAGGGCCCGGGCCAGCGGGTCGGTCAGCGCGCCCAGGTGCTCCTTGAGGGTGGCCAGCGAGGTGTCGTCGAAGCGGGTCTTGCAGTACGTCAGGTCGTCGTCGTTGACCAGCACCAGATCCGGGACCTCGGCGCCCGCCAGCTCCGCGACGACCGTGCGCGGCTCGTGCACGTCCGTCTCCACGCGCGCGTACCGCTCCAGCGCGCCCTCGGGCGTGCGCCGGTACAGGCCCACCGCGATCCGGTGCGGCCGCACCTCGGGATGCGACTCCGGCGCCTCCTGCACCACCGCCAGCTCGGCCACCCTGCCCTCGGCGTCCAGCAGCACCTGCGGGGTCAGCGAGTTGACCCCGGCCGTCTGCAGCCACGAACGCGCCCACGCCGACATGTCCCGGCCGCTGGTCTCACCCAGCACCGACAGCAGGTCGGCGAGGCGCGTGTTGCCGTACGCGTGACGCTTGAAGTAGCGCCGCGCGCCCTCCAGGAACGCCTCCTGGCCGACGTACGCCACCAGCTGCTTGAGGACCGAGGCGCCCTTGGCGTAGGTGATGCCGTCGAAGTTCAGCTTGGCGTCCTCCAGGTCACGGATGTCCGCCGTGATCGGATGCGTCGACGGCAGCTGGTCCGCGCGGTACGCCCAGGCCTTGCGGCGGTTGGCGAAGGTGATCCACGCGTCCTTGAAACGCGTCGCGCCGACGTTCGCGAACGTGCCCATGAAGTCCGCGAAGGACTCCTTCAGCCACAGGTCGTCCCACCACTCCATGGTGACCAGGTCGCCGAACCACATGTGCGCCATCTCGTGCAGGATGACGTTGGCCCGCGCCTCGTACGACGCCTGCGTCACCTTGCCGCGGAAGATGTACTCCTCGCGGAAGGTCACCAGACCCGGGTTCTCCATCGCGCCCAGGTTGTACTCCGGCACGAACGCCTGGTCGTACTTCCCGAACGGGTACGGGTAGTCGAAGTGCTCGTGGAAGAAGTCCAGGCCCTGCTTGGTGACGAGGAAGACGTCGTCGGCGTCGAAGTGCGGGGCGAGCCCCTTGCGGCACATCGCACCGAGGGGGATCTCCAGCTTGGTCCCGTCCTCGAAGGTACGGGTGTAGGAGTCGGTGACGTAGTGGTACGGCCCCGCCACCACGCACGTGATGTACGTCGAGATCGGCTTGGTCTCCGCGAACCGCCAGACGCCGTCGGTCAGTTCGCCCGCGCCGTTGCTCCACACCGTCCAGCCCTCGGGTGCCCGCACCTCGAAGCGGTACGGCGCCTTCAGGTCCGGCTGCTCGAAGTTCGCGAAGACCCGGCGGGAGTCGGCCGGCTCGTACTGGGTGTAGAGGTAGACCTCGCCGTCCTCGGGGTCGACGAAGCGGTGCAGGCCCTCGCCGGTGCGGGAGTAGGCGCACTGGGCGTCCACCACCAGCTCGTTCTCCGCGGCCAGGTCCTCCAGCGCGATCCGGGCGCCGTCGAAGACCTCGCTGGGGTCGAGGTCCCGGCCGTTCAGCGAGACGGCGGTCACACCCGGCGCGACCAGATCGGCGAAGCTCGCCGCCCCCGGCTCGTTGCAGCGGAAGCGGATCGTGGTCACCGAGCGGAACGTGCGCGGCGCCCCGCCCTCGGAGGCCCCGTCGCCGACGGCGGACCTGAGGTCCAGGGACACCTCGTACCCGTCTACGGACAGCAGGGCGGCCCGCTCCCGGGCCTCGTCACGGGACAGATTCTCACCGGGCACGGACGGTACTCCCTTGTGATCGCGTGGATGACGGCGGAACAGGACCGATCCTGCCATGTGCCCCTGACAGGCGGCAGCAGGGAATGCGGGCGCCGAGGACGTCGTTGAGAGCGTGAAACGAGTCCTTCGCTGAGGAGAGCCATGCCCGAGACCGCGTCCGAGTCCGGCAAGACCCCCGTCGACTTCTGGTTCGACCCGCTGTGCCCGTGGGCCTGGATGACCTCCCGCTGGGTGCTGGAGGTGGAGAAGGTCCGCGACATCGAGGTCCGCTGGCACATCATGAGCCTCGCCGTCCTCAACGAGAACCGGCTGGACGAGCTGCCCGAGGAGTACCGGGAGATGCTCGCGACCAAGGCCTGGCAGCCGGTCCGCGTGGTCACCGCGGCCTGGCAGAAGCACGGCGCCGACATCCTCGGCCCGCTGTACACCGCGCTCGGCACCCGCATCCACAACAACGGCGAGGGCCCGACCCTGGAGGCCGTCGCCGGCGCCCTCGCCGACGTCGGCCTGCCCGCCGACCTGATCGACTACGCCGAGCAGCAGGACTTCGAGTTCGACGCCGAGCTGCGCGCCTCCCACAAGGAGGGCATCGAGAAGGTCGGCCAGGACGTCGGCACCCCGGTCATCGCGGTGCCCGGTCCCGACGGTGAGCAGATCGCCTTCTTCGGCCCGGTCGTCACTCCCGCCCCGAAGGGCGAGGAGGCGGCCCGCCTGTGGGACGGCACGCTCGCGGTGGCCTCGGTGCCGGGCTTCTACGAGATCAAGCGGACCCGGACCAAGGGGCCCGACTTCAGCAACCTGTAGGTCTCCGGCGTACGGGCCCGGTGCCGCTCGGCGCCGGGCCCGTTCCCCGATCAGGTGCGCGACGGCTTCGGGACGGGTACGCCCGGTGTGAGGAAGAACAGGCCGGCGACGGCCCCTTTGCTGTCGAAGCTCACGCGGAACTCGCCGGGCCCGTGCTGCATGCGCAGGGGAACCCTGACCACGGTGTACCGGCCGGTCCTGACGTCCTTGGGCTTCTCGTGCGACGTGTAGTGCCCGAACTGGGCCTGGTAGCTCTTCCACACCTTCTCGAGCCCGTCCGGCGGCAGGTGTTTGCGCATGTCCGTGTCGAAGTGGGCGGTGGCGGCCTTGTAGTGCCCCTTGACGATGTCGTCGAGCGTCCGCACGGCGACCGTGTCGTCCTTGGACGCCTTGGGCGCCTTGGGCGCGGCCGACGCGCAACCGGTGGCCGGCAGCAGCGCGGTCGCGGCCAGCGCGACCGTGGCCGCTGCCCGGACGAGTCGCCGCCCGCCGCGTGCGATGTCGTGGTCGGACATACGCTCATCGTGCGCCACCCGCCGTCTGCCCGCATGCCGGACCGATACTGCTGCCCATGACCCGCGCCACCCTGCTCCTCGCCCGCCACGGACAGACCGTCTGGCACGCCGAGAACCGGTACGCCGGAGTCAGCGATGTCGCGCTCACGCCCACCGGGTACGCCCAGGCCGGGGCGCTGGGACGATGGGCCGCCGCGCAGCCCGTGGACGCGGTCTGGACCTCGCCGCTGTCCCGGGCGATCCTCACCGCCGACCCCGCCTGCCGGGCCCTCGGTCTCACCCCGCGCCGCGAACCCGGCCTGCGCGAATGCGACTTCGGGGTGGTGGAGGGCCGTACGCTCGCCGAGTTCGCGGCACAGGACCCCGGCGCGGCGGACGCATACCGCCGGGACCCGGTGGCGCACCCGTTCCCGGGCGCCGAGGACCCCCGCGCGGCGGCCGGTCGCGGGAGTGCCGCCCTGCGCCGCATCGCCGCCGCCCACCCCGGCGGGCGGGTCCTGGTCGTCGCCCACAACACCCTGCTGCGGCTGGTGCTCTGCTCGCTCCTGCACATCCCGCTCGCCGAATACCGCCGCGTCTTCCCGCGCCTGCGCAACGCGGCGGTCAGCGAGCTCCGCGTGGACGGTGAACACACCGCGCTGCTGTCGCTGAACGTGCCCTGCGGGCCGGAGTGAGGGGAGGACCCCCGCGCGTCCCGTCCGCGCGGGGGTCCTCCGTTCATCCGCCTGCCGTCGTGAAGGGTGAGAAGACGATCACGAGGCAGGACGTTCTCAGAGGGCCGGCAGGAGCGCGTTCGCGCGGGACCTGGCGGCCTGGTGACGGCGCGCCACGTCCTGCCAGTTCACGACCTGCCACATGGCCTCGATGAAGTCCACCTTCTGGTTGCGGTACTGGAGGTAGAAGGCGTGCTCCCAGGCGTCGAAGACCAGGATCGGGGTGGCGCCCTGGCCGACGTTGCCCTGGTGGTCGTAGACCTGCTCCACGATCAGGCGCCCGCTCAGCGGCTCGTACGCCAGCACGCCCCAGCCGGAGCCCTGGGTGGTGGCCGCGGCCTTGGAGAGCTGGGTCTTGAAGGCGGCGAAGGAGCCGAAGGACTCCTTGATCGCGTCGGCCAGCTCGCCCACGCCGTCGGCCGCGAGCGGCTCGCCGCCGCCGTCCCTCGGGCCGGTCATGTTCCGCCAGTAGATGCTGTGCAGGATGTGCCCGGAGAGGTGGAAGGCCAGGTTCTTCTCCAGGCCGTTGATCGAGCCCCACGCCTCCTTGTCCCGTGCCTCGGCGAGCTGCTCCAGGGTGTCGTTGGCGCCCTTCACATAGGCCGCGTGGTGCTTGTCGTGGTGCAGCTCGATGATCTCCGGGCTGATCACGGGGGCGAGCGCGGAGTAGTCGTAGGGCAGGTCGGGCAGCGAGTAGACGGGCATGGGTCATCCCCTCGAGAAGCTTATTGCAAAGAGCTTGCAACTACACGCTAGCAACAACAGTGCCCGGGCAACAGAAAGGCCCCCACGTGTCGCACGTGGGGGCCTTGCCGGACCAAGGGGGTCAGCGCCTGGCGCGGGCCCGCTGCCAGAGGTAGCCGACGACCGCCAGGAACAGGGTCATGGCGCCGGTGGAGCCGAGCTGGACGCGGGTGTCCGGCTCGCGGGCCATCAGGACGAAGATCGCGACCATGCCGGCCAGCGCGACCCAGGTCAGCCACGGGAACGCCCACATGCGCACGACCAGCTTCTCGGGGGCCTCGCGCTCGATACGGCGGCGCAGCAGCAGCTGGGAGACGGCGATGAAGATCCAGACGACCAGGATGACCGCGCCGATCATGTTCAGCAGCCACGGGAAGACGCGGTCCGGGCTCCAGTAGCTGAGCAGCACGCAGACGAAACCGACGACGCAGGAGGTGAGGACCGCGATCCGCGGCACCCCGCCGGACAGCCTGACCAGCGCCTTCGGACCCTGGCCGCGCTCGACCAGCGAGTAGGCGATGCGCGAGGAGCCGTAGATGTTGGCGTTCATCGCGGACAGCAGGGCGACCAGGACGACCACGTTCATCAGCCGGCCCGCGCCGGGGATGCCGAGATGGTCGAGCGTGGCGACGTAGGGGCCCTTCTCCACGACCTCCTCGGAGTTCCACGGGACCAGGGTGACGACGACCGCCATCGAGCCGATGTAGAACAGGGCGATGCGCCACATGGCGGTGCGGACGGCGGACGCCACGCCCCTGACCGGGTTCTCGGACTCGGCGGCCGCGATGGTCACCGTCTCCATGCCGCCGTAGGAGAAGACGGAGGCGAGCAGGCCGATGATCAGGCCCTCGCTGCCGTGCGGGAGGAAGTGGGTGAGGTGCGCGGCGCCGGGGGAGTGGGTGCCGGGCAGGACGCCCGCGATGGCCAGGACGCCGAGGATCAGGAACAGGCTGATCGCGCCGACCTTCAGCGCGGCGAACCAGAACTCGAACTCGCCGAAGTTCTTCACTGCGGCCAGGTTCGCCCCGCAGAACACCACCATGAACAGGGCCACCCACATCCACTGCGGGGTGCCCGGCACCCAGCCCTGGACGATCTTCGCGGCGCCGATGCCCTCCAGGCCGACGGCCGTGCACAGCAGCACCCAGAACGACCAGCCGGCGGCGAAGCCCGCCCAGGGGCCGATCGCCCGCTCGGCGTGCGCGGAGAAGGAGCCGGAGGAGGGGTAGGCGGCGGACATCTCGCCCAGCATGCGCATCACCAGCATCACCAGCAGGCCGGAGAGCGTGTACGCGATCACGATGGACGGACCGGCGGCGGCGATGCCCGCGCCGGAGCCGACGAACAGACCCGCGCCGATGACGCCGCCCAGGGCGATCATCGACAGATGGCGCTGCTTGAGGCCGTGGGAGAGGGAGGCGCCGTCCTGTTGTTGTGGCGGCGTCTCTGTGGTCGTGCTGCTGGGCATGGGCGCGGCTCTCCCGGGCAAGGCAATGGGCGGGCAAAAACCCCGCCAGTCTGGGCGGCCCGTCCGCTGACGCGAAGGAGCCGCCCAGTATCCGGACACCCGCCGTACGGAGGGTGTCCGGACGGTCACGCCGCCGCGAGCACCGGCGTGTAGTGCGAGGCGTCGCCCTCGATCGAGTAGCTCTCCTTGCCCTCGATGCCGACCGGGACGTCACCGGCGACGGTCACCCGGTGCAGCCGACGGGGCCGCCCGTCGTAGTTGTCGATGGCGTAGTGCTGGGTGATCCGGTTGTCGAAGAGCACCAGCTCGTTCTCCGCCCAGCGGTGGCGCAGGATGTTCTCCGGACGGGTGACGTACGCCTGGAACAGGTCCAGGATCCTGCGGGACTCGCCGACGGACAGGCCGACGATCCGCTGCGCGAACCCGCCGATGAACAGCCCGCGCTCCCCGGTCAGCGGGTGCACCCGGACCACCGGGTGGGCGGTGCGGTAGGTGATCGAGGTGAACTGGGCGCGCTGGGCGGCCTTCTCCTCGTCGATCTCCTCCTCCGGTACGGCGTAGTCGTAGTCGTTGGTGTGCTCGGCCCACAGGGTGTCGGCGAGGCGGCGCAGCGGCTCGGGCAGGTCGCGGTAGGCGGCGGCCGCGTTGGCGATCAGGGTCTCGCCGCCGTACGGCGGGACGGTGATCGAACGCAGGGTGCTGGCCTGCGGCGGGTTGAGGACGAAGGTCACGTCGGTGTGCCAGTGGTTGGCCCGGCCCCGCTCGCTGTCCACGGGCAGCACGTTCGGGGCACCGTCGACCGCGCCGACCGTCGGGTGCGCGGTGGTCAGGTCGCCGAAGTGGCGGGCGAAGGCCTGCTGGCCGGCGTCGTCCAGGCCGGCCGCGTCGAAGACGAGCGCCTTGTGGACGTTCAGGGCCTCGCGGATCGCGGAGACCTCTTCCGGGGCGAGCGGGGCGGTGATGTCGACGCCGGAGACACGGGCGCCGATCCGGGCGGTGACCTTGGTGATCTCGAGGGACATGTGCGGGTCCTTTCAGACGAGGGCGGGGGCCGGGCTCAGGTACTGGTTGGCGGGTCGGGGGAGGCCGTAGCGCTCCCGGAGGGTCTGGCGGGGGCCGTACGCGTCGCGGAACAGGCCGCGGGTGCGCAGGAGCGGTACGACGTGCTCGACGAACGCGTCGAGGCCGGAGGGCAGCACGGCGGGCATGATGTTGAAGCCGTCGGCGGCGCCCTGCGTGAACCAGGTCTCGATCTGGTCGGCGACCTGCTCGGGGGTCCCGGCGAAGGTGAGGTGTCCGCGCCCGCCGCCGAGCCGGGCGATCAGCTGCCGGACGGTGAGGCTCTCCCGCCGGGCCAGCTCGACCACGAGCGTGTAGCGGCTCTTGGCCCCCTCGACGGCGGACTCGGGCGGCAGGTCGGCGGGCAGCAGGGCATCCAACTCCAGTGCGCCGTCCGGGAGTTGCAGCAGGCTCTCCAGCCGGCGCACCCCGTGGTCGTACACGATGTGGTCCTCCAGCAGCTGCTCCGCCGACCGTGCCTCCGCCTCCGTCGAGCCGAGGACGGGCACGATCCCGGGCAGCACCTTGATGTGCTCGGGGTCCCTTCCGGCTCGTGCCGTGCGGGACTTGAGGTCGGCGTAGAAGGCCTGGGCGTCGGCGAGGGTCTGCTGCGCGGTGAAGACCGCTTCCGCGTACCGGGCGGCGAAGGCCTTGCCGTCCTCGCTCGACCCCGCCTGCACCAGGAGCGGGTAACCCTGGGGTGTGCGGGGCACGTTGAGGGCACCGGCCACGCTGAAGTACGTGCCCCGGTGCCGGGGCGGGTGGATCTTGCTGTCGTCGCCCCAGACGCCGGCCGCCTTGTCGGCGACGATCGCGTCGTCCTCCCAGCTGTCCCACAGCTTCAGCGCCACGTCGAGGAACTCGGCCGCGCGGGCGTAGCGCTCGGCGTGCGCGGGCTCGGCGTCCAGCCCGAAGTTCCGGGCGGCCTCGGCACCGGCGGTGGTGACGATGTTCCAGCCGGCCCGGCCACCGCTGATGAGGTCCAGCGAGGCGAACTTGCGGGCCAGGTTGTAGGGCGAGTTGTAGGACGTGGACGCGGTGGCGATCAGCCCGATGTGCTCCGTGGCCGTCGCCAGCGCGGTCAGCAGGGTGAGCGGTTCCAGGGCGCCGGCCGGCCGCTGGGCGAGGTTGCCCCACAGCTGGGGGCCGTCGGCGAGGAAGAGCGAGTCGAACGTGCCGCGCTCGGCGATGCGCGCCAGCGTGACGTAGTGCTGCAGGTCGACATGCGCATACGGATCGCTCTCCGGGAGCCGCCACGATGCCTCGTGGTGGCCGGTGTTCATGAGGAACGCGTTCAGGTGGAGTCTTCTCTGTGTCTTTTCCCGTGTCACCGGTGGTCCTCCGTGACGCCCAGTGCGCCCAGCAGTCGTTCGCGGTACTCGCCCAGGACCGGCTCGCGGTAGGAGCGCGGGTGGGGGTGGTCGATGGTCAGGTCGAGACCGATGCGGCCCTGGTCCAGGACGAGGACGCGGTCGGCGAGCACGATTGCCTCGTCCACGTCGTGGGTGACCAGGAGCACCGACGGGCGGTGGCGTTGCCACAGGTCGCGCAGCAGGTTGTGCATCTTGATCCGGGTGAGCGCGTCCAGCGCGCCGAACGGCTCGTCGGCCAGCAGGAGTTCGGGCTCGCGGACCAGGGAGCGGGCGAGCGCGGCCCGCTGGGCCTCGCCGCCGGACAGCTCGCCCGGCCAGGCCCGCTCGCGGCCCTTCAGCCCGACCTCGGCGAGGGCGGCCCGGCCGCGCTCCTCGGCGTCCTTGCCGTCCAGGCCCAGCAGGACGTTGTCCAGCACCCGGCGCCAGGGCAGCAGCCGGGAGTCCTGGAAGACGACCGAGACCCGCTCGGGGGCGGTGAGCCTGCCGTCGCCCGCGACCCCGTGGTCCAGCCCCGCCACCGCCCGCAGCAGCGTGGACTTGCCCGAGCCGCTGTGCCCGAGCAGGGCCGTGAACTGGCCGGCGGGCAGGTCGAGGTCGATGCCGTCGAGGACCGTACGGCCCTCGAAGGACCGGGTCAGGCCCTGGAGCCGGACGGCCGGGCGGGTCAGTTGCTCAGTGTGCGGCGCCACGACAGCACCCTCCGTTCGACGAGACGGACCACGCTGTCGGAGACCAGGCCGAAGACGCCGTAGATCAGCAGACCCACCAGGATCACGTCGGTCTGGCCGTAGTTCTGCGCCTGGAACATCATGTAGCCGAGCCCGGACGTGGCGTTGATCTGCTCCAGCACCACCAGGCCCAGCCAGGAGCCGGTCACACCGAGCCGGAGTCCCACGAAGAATCCGGGCAGCGCGCCGGGGATCACCACCTGGCGGACGAAGGCGAGCCGGGACAGGCCCTGCACCTCGGCGAGTTCGACGTACCGGCTGTCGATGCCGGACAGCGCGGCGTGCGTGTTCAGGTAGATCGGGATGTAGACGACGATCGCGATGATGGCGACCTTGAAGGTCTCGCCGATGCCCAGCCAGAGGATGAACAGCGGGATCAGGCCGAGCGTCGGGATCGCCCGGTTGAGCTGCACGGTCCCGTCGATCAGCGCCTCGCCGGTGCGGCTCAGCCCGGCGGCGAGGGCGAGCAGCACCCCCGCGGCCAGGCCGATCGCGAAGCCGTACCCGGCGCGTGTCAGCGAGGTCAGGACGTCCGTGGACAGGGTGCCGTCGGTCCACAGGTGACCGGCGGTCCTCACCACCGTCCAGGGCGCCGGTACGGCACCGGTGTCGAGCGTCCCGGCGGCGGAGGCGGCGGCCCACAGGGCGAGGACGATGAGGGGGCCGATCAGCCGGGCGGCGGGCAGCCGGCGGCCGGGGGAGAGCCGTCGGCGCCGGCGGACCTGGGGGAGCTCCCCGGCCTCCGCCGCCGCGACGGCGGTCGTCGTCGTGGTCAGCGCGGTCATTTCCGGTACTCCTCGGGTACGGCCCTGGCGGCGATCGACTCGAAGCGGTGGTCGAAGAGCGAGCCGACGTCGAACTTCTTCACGAACCCGCCCTCGGCGAGCAGGTCGGCCGTCTCCTGCTCCCACTTGATCGCTTCGGCCCAACTGGCCGGGAACAGCGGCTTGTTGGCGAGCCTGGAGATGCCCTGCGCCTGCTGCAGGGTCAGGTTCTGCGTCTTGACGTAGAACTCCTCGTCCCACACCTGAGGGTGCTCGTACTGCCACACCTGGCCCTTGGCCCACTGCGGGATGTACGCGGCGATCGCGGCGGCCTTCGCCGGGTCGTTCAGCACGGACTGCGGGGCCCACAGCAGGTTGAGCAGGTCGACGACATCGGTGGGGATGGTCCGGGCGCCCTTCGCCTCGTACTGCTGCAGATAGGCGGGCGCCTGGCTGATGGCGAGCGGGGCCACGTCGACCTGGCCGGACTGCAGGGCGGTGAGGAACTGGTTGCTGGTCAGTGGGACCAGCTTCACCTGGTCGTACTTCAGGCCCGCCTGCTTCAGCGCCCGCAGCAGGACGACACCCTGCGCCTGGCCCTGGGAGAACGCGAGCCGCTTGCCCTTGAAGTCGGCGACGGTGTGGATGTCGCTGCCGGGCTTGGTGGCGAAGAGGTAGTTGGGCTTGCGGGTGAGGTCGATCGCCACGATCCTGGCGCCGAAGCCCTGGTAGTGCGCCTGGATCGGCGGGATGCCCGCATTGTTGGCCAGGTCCAGGGACCCCGCGCGGAAGGCGTTGATGACATCCGGGCCCGCCCCGATGTTCAGCCAG
Source organism: Streptomyces sp. NPDC001852 (assembly GCF_042891825.1). NCBI lineage: Bacteria > Bacillati > Actinomycetota > Actinomycetes > Kitasatosporales > Streptomycetaceae > Streptomyces > Streptomyces sp. NPDC001852. Next base: position 9,025 of record NZ_JBIATN010000031.1, on the reverse strand, counting down.
TTCGACACGGTGAACGGCAGCGCGGGCAGCTTCGCCAGCCGGAACTGCAGCTGCTGCTGGCCCTGGTAGGAGGCGATCTTCAGGCTGGTGCCGGCCGGCACCTTGTCGGCGAGCGGCTTGGTGGCGGCGCCACCGGTGTCGGCGGACGCGTCGCCCTTGGCGCAGCCGCTCAGGCCCACGGCGGCGGCGGACGCGCCCAGCAGGGAGGTGAGAAAGACACGACGGTGCATGAGAGAACACCCCAGGGAAAGGAGGGGAAAGACAGGCGGAATTCCGGAGCGAGAAGCCGGAGGAAAAAGAGCGCAAGGAGCCGGAAACACGCGCTTCACGCGCGGCAATGTGTCAGCAACAAAGGGTGCGACAGCTGGTAAGCGGGCTCATGACCAGGATGTTCCTGCCTCTCGGCGATCCCTGTCAACATTCCGAGTTTCTGAATTAAATACCCTCAGGTGACAGGCCCAGTGGATCCCGGAACAGCACGTCGAGAACCACCGAGCCGCCCGCCACCGCCAGCACGGAATCCGGGAAACTCGTCGGCAGCACGGCCGCCGCACGGCGAATTCCGGCCGCCTCGCGGAGCGCGCCCAGGCAGTCCTCGAAGTGGAGGGTCCCGACCTCGGTCACCACGACCGTCTCCGGATTGAGCACGTCCAGCAGCAGCCCGGCCGCCCGCCCGGTCGCCCGGGCCCGCTCCACCAGCAGCCGCCGCGCCACCGCGTCCCCGCCCGCCGCCGCGGCCACCACATGCATCGGGTTCGCCGAGTCGATCACCCCGGCCTCCCGGGCCCGCCGGCTGAGCGTCCGCTCGCTCAGCTCCACCTGCAGGCAGCCGGTACGGCCGCACGGGCAGGGCTCGCTGCCGCCCGGCACCGGCAGATGCGCGATCGCCCCGGCCGCCGAACGCGGCCCGTGGTGCACCTCGTCGTTGGTGGCGAAGGCCGCGTCGACCACATTGCCCACGAACAGGTGCAGCACGCTCCGGGCGCCCCGGGCCCGCCCGAACAGCCGCTCCCCGTGCACCAACGCCCGTGCGTGCCCGTCCACATGGACCGGCAGCCCGGTGCGGGCGCCGAGCAGCTCCCGCACCGGCACCTCGCGCCAGCCCAGCAGCTCGTGCTCGACCACGGTGCCGGTCTCCCGGTCCACCCAGCCGCCGACGGCCACCCCGGCCCCCAGCGGCCGCCGGCCCGGCACCTCGGCGAGCAGCGCCGCGAGTCCCTCGGCGGCTCGCGCCAGCACCCAGCCGGGATCGGTGCGTTCGTGCTTCAGCTCGCGCCGGGCCACCACCCGGCCGCGCAGATCCAGCAGCGCGACCGTCGTGTACGGCACGGCCACATGCACCCCGGCGACGACGAACCCCGTGTCGTCCAGGTCGACGGGGACGTGCGGTCTGCCGACCCCGTTCGAGCGACGGGGCGCGGCGGACTCGCGGATCAGGCCGAGCTCGGTGAGCCGGGCGCAGTGTTCGGTCACCGACGCGGGCGACAGGCCGGTCAGCCGGGCGACGGTGCTGCGCGCCACCGGCCCGTGCTCCAGCACGGACCGGAGCACGACACTGGCGCTGGTGCGCCGCCGGTCGCTGTCGGCGGCCCGCGGAACGGGCGAGTCGAGGGTGGACACCGCGGTACGGGGCATGGGAACCGTCCTGGAGGCAACGGGCCGACACGTCTCGGAAGGAGGGGCGTGCCGAGCGCTCGCCCCTACCCCGGGCGGCGACAGGTGGCCGTGCCCTGGCGTCGCAGGTCGACATAGCGACGCGAGGTGAGGTACCGGGCCTGGGCAACCATGCGCTCGAAGCTAGCAAAACGCCCCGGCGCTGCCCAGACGGCGACCGACGGGCGAGACGGGCCCCACGGGGCTTTGGCGGGAGTCCACAGAGGCGCCGCCCGGCGCCCAGGTACCGCAGGCCACTCCACCTCAGTGACCGGTATCACGCCGAACCCGGTGTAACCCACATCCTTTGTGCGGAGCCCACCAATGCCCCGCTCAAGCCTTTGTCGACCGGAGACGGTGATCGCCGCGAGCGGCGCGGTATAGCGTCACCGTGTTCCCACCTGCCCACTCACCCGCGGAGTCCCCATGAGCACCGCCACCGCCACCGCTCACCCCGGCGCAGTCCTCGCCGATCTGCTGCCCTCCCCCAGGCTCTCGGCTTCGCTCGAGCTGGGCGGTGCCCCCACCCGCGTCCGCGACGCGGCCCTCGTCGTCGGCGGCGCCGTGCTCACCGGCCTCGCGGCCCAGGTGGCGATCCCGGTGCCCCACTCCCCGGTGCCGGTGACCGGCCAGACCTTCGCCGCCCTGCTCGTCGGCACCGCGCTCGGCGCCCGCCGCGGCTTCCTCTCCCTCGCCCTGTACGCGCTCGCCGGTGTCGTGGGCGTGCCGTGGTTCGCGGACGGCTCCTCCGGCGCGGCCTCGGTCACCTTCGGCTACATCCTCGGCATGCTGCTCGCCTCGGCGGCCGTCGGCGCGCTGGCCCGGCGCGGCGCCGACCGATCGCCGCTGCGCATGGCGGGCACGGTGATCCTCGGCGAGGCGATCATCTACGCCGTGGGCGTCCCCTACCTGGCCCTCGCGGCCCACCTCTCCCTGTCCCAGGCCGTCGCGTCCGGCCTCACCCCGTTCCTGATCGGGGACGCCCTCAAGGCGGCCCTGGCGATGGGCGCGCTGCCCACCGCCTGGAAGTTCGCCGGCAAGCGCTGAGCCCTCACGCGCCGACGCCGTAGTTCCTGCGGAAGTGGTTCGCCGGGTCGTACGTCTCCTTGACCCGGGCGAGCCTCTTTCGCGTCTCCGGGTCGTACAACCCGGCGTTCCTGTCCCCGGCCCCGAAGGCGAAGTCGAGGGACCGTCCGAGGGTGTCCCCGGCCGGCAGCGCGAACGCCGGGTCGAGCAGGGCCCGCGCCCGCGCCCGCTCGCGGACCGTCAGCAGCCGCACCAGGAACCGCCCTTCGCGGTACGGCACCGCGTTCGGCCGAGGGCGGCCGAGCGCGCCGCCCAGGTGATTGATCTGCACCACGCACATCCGGTCACGGCTGCTGGCAGGTGGGGCACCAGAAGAGATTGCGGGCGGCGAGGCCGGCGGTGCGGATCTCGTCGCCGCAGATGTGGCAGGGCAGGGTGGCGCGGCGGTAGACGTACACCTCGCCGCCGTGGTCGTCCACGCGGGGTGGCCGGCCCATGGCCTCCGGGGTGTGCTCGGGCCGGACGGTGTCGATCCGGTTGTTCCGGACCCCCTCGTGCATCAGCTCGACGAGGTCGGCCCACAGGGCGCCCCATTCGGCCGGGGTGATGTCCCGGCCCGCGCGGTACGGGTCGATGCCGTGCCGGAACAGCACCTCGGCGCGGTAGACGTTGCCGACGCCGGCGACGATCTTCTGGTCCATGAGCAGCGCGGCGATCGTCGTACGGCTGCGGGAGACCCTGCGGTACGCCGCGTCCGGGTCGGCGTCCTCGCGGAGCGGGTCGGGGCCGAGGCGGTCGTGCACGGCCCGCTTCTCGGAGCCGGTGATCAGTCGGCAGGTGGTGGGGCCGCGGAGGTCGACGTACGCCGTGTCGTTCGCGAGCCGGAGCCGGACGGTGTCGGTCGGCGGGGGTGCGGGGGCGTCGCCGAAGGTGACCTTGCCGAACAGGCCGAGGTGGATGTGGACCCAGTCGGTGCCCCGGAAGCGGAGGAAGAGGTGCTTGCCGTGGGCCTCGGTGGCCGTCAGCGGGGCTCGGTCCAGAAGGGCCGCGGCGTCGGAGAACTTGCCCTGCGGACTGCTGACGCGGGGCGCCGTGCCGTGGAAGCGCTCGGCGTAGTCCCGGGCCAGCCGATGAATGGTGTGCCCTTCCGGCACGGCGGGGTGTCCTTTCCTTCTTCCTCGCCAGGACCGGGGTGCCTGGGGGCCGAGCCCCCAGGGACGCCCTTTCGGCCGCGTGCGTCGGGCTCCAGGCCGACAGGGCCTAGGCCTGCGGGTGGTGGGCCGGGATCGGGGGCAGGTCGCCCGTCGTCTCGTACACCGCCAGCATGTCGATCCGCCGGATGTGACGCTCGTCACCGGAGAACGGCGTGTTGAGGAAGACCTCGACGAACTTCGTCGCCTCCTCCGTGCTGTGCATGCGCGCACCCACCGAGACCACGTTGGCGTTGTTGTGCTGCCGGCCGAGCGCCGCCGTCTCCTCGCTCCAGGCCAGCGCCGCCCGCACGCCCTTCACCTTGTTCGCGGCGATCTGCTCACCGTTGCCCGAGCCGCCGATCACGATGCCGAGGGCGTCGGCGTCCGCCGCCGTACGCTCCGCGGCGCGGAGGCAGAAGGGCGGGTAGTCGTCCTGGGCGTCGTAGATGTGCGGCCCGCAGTCGACGGGCTCGTGACCCGCCGCCTTGAGCCACTCGACGAGGTGGTTCTTGAGTTCGTAGCCAGCATGGTCGGAGCCGAGATACACGCGCATGCCATGAGTGTGACACGCCCCATGGAGGGCAGCAGCCTCGGGTGGCGGCCGCCGCCGGGCTCCGAGGAATTACCTCACCAGGCCTCGGAAAACGTGAGCAGGACCATAGAACCTCAAGGGAACCTCAAGTAACGATACGGATTCAGAGGTTCCCGAATCCGTTCGCCTCGGATTCACTGGACCGACTCGTACACCGCTCGTGCGAGATGCTCCGCCTGGTGTAAAGGAAACCCCTCCATGACCCCTGGTTCGGGCCTTCAAGCAGGACTCAAGAACCGCCACCTGACGATGATCGCGATCGGTGGTGTCATCGGAGCCGGCCTCTTCGTCGGTTCCAGTTCCGGTATCGCCACCGCGGGACCGGGCATCCTTCTGTCCTACGCGCTCGTCGGCACCCTCGTCGTCCTCGTGATGCGGATGCTCGGCGAGATGTCCGCCGCCAACCCCACCTCCGGCTCCTTCTCCGCGCACGCCGACCGTGCCCTCGGCCGCTGGGCCGGGTTCTCCATCGGCTGGCTCTACTGGTTCTTCTGGGTCGTCGTGCTGGCCGTCGAGGCCACCGCGGGCGCCAAGATCCTCTCGGGCTGGGTCCCGGCCGTGCCGCAGTGGGGCTGGGCGCTTATCGTGATGACCGTGCTGACCGCGACCAACCTGGTCTCCGTCGGCTCCTACGGCGAGTTCGAGTTCTGGTTCGCCGGCATCAAGGTCGTGGCGATCGGCGCGTTCATCGCCATCGGCGTGCTGGCCATCTTCGGCGTGCTTCCGGGGGTGCACGCCGACAAGGCGTCCTTCGGCAACCTGACGAGCCACGGCGGTTTCCTGCCGCACGGGCCCGGCACCATCCTCACCGGTGTGCTGCTGGTCGTCTTCTCCTTCATGGGCAGCGAGATCGCCACCCTCGCGGCCGGCGAGTCGGAGGACCCGCAGCGCGCGGTCACCAAGTCCACCAACAGCATCATCTGGCGTATCGGCGTCTTCTACCTGGGCTCGATCCTGGTCGTGGTCTCGCTGCTGCCGTGGAACGACCCGTCCATCGCCAAGCAGGGCTCCTACGTCGCCGCGCTGAACTCGCTCGGCATCCCCAACGCCGGTCAGATCATGAACGTCATCATCCTGACCTCGGTGCTGTCCTGCCTCAACTCCGGCCTGTACACGGCCTCCCGCATGGCGTTCTCGCTCGGCCAGCGCGGTGACGCCCCGAAGGCGTTCGCCCGCACCACCTCCCGCGGTGTGCCGATGGCGGCGATCCTGGCCTCGGTCGTCTTCGGCTTCGTGGCGGTGTTCTTCAACTACGCCTACCCGGACACCGTCTTCCTCTTCCTGGTCAACTCCAGCGGCGCGGTCGCCCTGTTCGTGTGGCTGGTCATCTGCTTCTCGCAGCTGCGGATGCGGAAGATCATCCAGCGGGAGGCGCCGGAGAAGCTCGTCGTCAGGATGTGGCTCTACCCGTACCTGACCTGGGCGACGGCCCTCTTCATCATCGGCGTCCTCGGCTACATGCTCACGGACACCAAGGGCGAGAGCAGCGGTCGTACGACGGTGCTGCTGTCGGTGCTGGTGGCGGCGCTCGTGGTCGCCACCGCCCTGATCAAGGAGAAGGTCGCCGGCCGTCGCACGGACCCCGCCGTCGAGGCCCCGGCCGACAAGGTGTCCGTCGGCTGATCCGTCCCCTCCTCTTCCAGCGACCACGGCACGGTGAAGGCCCCCTTCACCGTGCCGTGGTCGCTGCAGGTGCCTTCAGGCCTTCTCAGAAGCCGTGCGGCAGCCACGGGGCCACCGGTGAGCCGAAGGCCACCGACGCCTCCGTCAGTGCCCCCGGCCGCAGCTCCCGCACCCGCCCGGCCGCCGCGAGCGACAGCAGCGTCACGCCGCCGAGAAAGGACGCGCCGAGCTCCCGTACGGACAGGGAGAGGTCGGCGGCGTCGGACGTGCGCTCGCAGGACGCGCCCTTGGCGTCGCCCGTCAGCCGCCAACGCCCCGCGTTCCACGGGCAGAAGGCGTCCGCCACCTCCAGCACCACATCGACCGGCGCCTGATACGTACGCGCCGACAGCGCCGCACCGACGTCGACGAGACGGACGTACGCGTCGTCCCTCAGGCGCGGCCGGCAGCGGCGGGTGTCCGAGACCAGGTACCGCCAGGCGTCGTCGACGGGCCGCGACCCCACCGACAGGGTCGTCATCAGGTCGATGCCGAACAGGAACCGCCACAGCGCCGCCTCGGTGACGGGGTCGAGCGCGGCCAGGTCCTTCAGGTGCACCGTGCCGTCGTGGCCGCTCTCGCCCCAGCCCATCTTGGTGCGGAAGCGGACGTAACCCGTCACCTCGCCGTCCCGCTCGGCGACCGCGCACTGCAGCGCCGACGCCCCGCCCCGCTCGCTCTCGGGGTCGAGGAGACCGGCCCGCTCCCAGCCCGGTTGCCGGGCCAGCATCCCCGGCCGCAGCGGCACCAGCGCCGCGTAGACCGCCTCGCAGGCGCCCAGGACGTCGGCGGGCGCCGCATAACGCACCCGTACGCCCTCGACCCCGGGCGGCAGGGACAGCGTCACCCGGCCCGTGTCGATCTCGGCACTCGTACGGAAGGTGGCCGCGCCGTACCCGAAGCGGCCGTAGATCGCGGGCTCGGACGCGGTCAGCACCGCGATCGGCTCGCCCAGCGCCCGTACGTCGTCCAGCTGCCGGCGCATCATCGAGGTCAGCACCCCGCGCCGCCGGTGGGTGGCCGCCACGCTCACCATGGTCACGCCGGCCGCCGGGACCGCGGCCCCGCCCGGCACGGTCATCCGGAAGCTGAACGCCCCCGTCGTACCGACGATCTCGTCCCCGTCCCAGGCAGCCAGGGAACGGTCGAACTCGGTCAGGGATCTGTCCAGTTCGCGCTCCTCGGCCGGCGCCGCCGAGGCGCCGAAGGCGCGGTACAGGACGTCGTACCACCGGTCCCAGTCGGACTCGCGCAGTACCTTCAACTCGGTTCCCCGGTCAGTCCCCATGGGCCATGCCTACCAGCGCGGCGCGGGGCGAGCGAGCGAATTTCTCCCGGACGGAGGCGCGCAGGCCCCGCGTGCCGTTCACTGTGAGGACCAACGCGAAGTCGAACCGCGAAGTCGAACCTCGCACGGGGGACAAGTGGGACCTCCCGTGCCAAGCAGCCGGTCCGATGGATAGGGTCCCGAACTAATGGCAGCAGGACGAGAGCGGCGCGCGAAGGCCGAGACGTTCACGGCCCGGTGCAGGATGCAGTGGCACCGGGTCCGTACCGGCCTGCGCAGAAGCGCCGTGGACTACTTCCGCGGCGACGGCTCCGACTGGATCGCGTTCGCCGGGCTGCTGCTGGCCATCCCCGCCCTCATGGGCATGACCCTGGTCGACTCGGTGTGGTGCTCCCCGGCCACCCTGGTGCTGCCGATCGTCGCCGGCGGCCTGCTGCTGCGCCCGGCGAGCCTGCTCGGCCTGTACGCGGCCGGGGCCACCGCGCTGATCGTGGAGTCGGTACGGCTCGGCCCGTACACCGAGGGACCGTCGCGGGTCACCCCGGGCGTGGTCCTGGTCGTGGCCGCGTGCGGTTTCTTCGGCCTGCTCACGGCCCAGTTCCGCAGCCGGGTCGGCGTGCCGTGGCGGCGCGGCGGCACCATGCTGTTCGACCTGCGCGAGCGGATCCGGGTGCAGAGCAAGCTGCCGAAGCTGCCGCAGGGCTGGCACCACGAGATGGCGCTGCGGCCGGCCGGCGGACAGTCCTTCTCCGGTGACTTCGTCGTCGCGGCCCGCACGAACGGCGGCCGCACGCTGGAGGTCGTGCTCACCGACGTGTCCGGCAAGGGCATGGACGCGGGATCGCGCGCCCTGCTGCTGTCGGGGGCCTTCGGCGGCCTCCTGGGCTCCCTCCCGCCGCACGCCTTCCTCCCGGCCGCGAACGGCTACCTCCTCCGCCAGGACTGGGACGAGGGCTTCGCCACCTCCATCCACCTCGTCCTGGACCTCGACTCCGGCGACTACGAGCTGTACTCCGCCGGGCATCCGCCGGGGCTGCAGCTGAGCGCGGGCAGCGGACGCTGGGAGGAGAAGGCCGCCGAGGGCCCGCTCCTCGGTGTGTACGACGGCGCCCAGTTCGACTCCGTGAAGGGCTCGCTGCGTCCCGGTGACGTGTTGATGCTGTTCACCGACGGCCTGGTGGAAACCTCGGACCGCGACATCGTCGAGGGCATCGACCGGCTCACCGGCGAGGCCGACCGCTATGTCGCCGGCGGCTTCCACGGCGCCGCCTGGCACCTCATCGAAGCGGTCGCGAAGGACGTCAACGACGACCGGGCCCTGCTCCTGATCTGCCGAGAGTGGTCGACGGCGCCGGCGGCACACTGACGCCACCGGGGGCGGCCCTTCGCCAAGCTTTGGTCACGGATGTTTGCTGACTTTGTGACGGTGCGGGCCCTGGATTGCCCCGGCCGTTTGAGAGTTGATAGAGATGCTTCCGTATGTGACACGAGCGGTGCATGCCGCGTGAGCCCGTACGGGGGAGGCCAGATGAAGTTCGACATGGGTGCGCAGACGCTGTCGACGTTGATGCGTGATTCGCGGGGTTCGAGTCAGGATCTGGGGACGTTGAT